>DNGD01000089.1 GCA_003486725.1 Rhodospirillaceae bacterium | reverse complement strand
CCTCCTTGATTAACGTTACCGTGTCGCCTGTTGCCAGAACATTGCCGTTCGCATCGCGCACGCCCTCCTCTGCCGCTGCTGCGACGTCTGAAGACGCCTCGCTGCTCCATTCATGCGCACATTCGGGGCAGATCCAGAGAGGGCCATCCTGATAGGCATATTCCGAGGAGCATCGGGGACATATCGGGCTTTTGTTATCCATCGCGCGCTATCTTTCTTGAAAATGAGTCGATGGGCACGACGTTACCCCGTTGCAGTCACAAAGGAAATCACGGATTGTCCCCAGCACGTACGCCATTCATTATATGAGCGTGCTTTGAACAGCTTAAACATAATACAAAACTCCGGAAGGATTTGCAGATATAAACAATGTTTTTCTAAAACTCCTAATCACCAAAATTAGAAGATGCCGGAGTATGCTTAATATTATTTGTTTGGCTCACTCGCCGGCGGGCAATTAATGTACTTAGGTCAAAAGACTTCAGAGAGCAATTATCAGTGGGGGAAGAAGCAACGATACGCACCGATAAATTGCCTAGCCCAAATTCTTCAAGGGCATCCGACTGAATCGAGAACCACCCGCCCGCTTTATTCTCGTGTATAAAATCTTCAGATATCGCTTTCCTGACGCGTGCGATAATCTTCGGGTCGGTCAAGAAAAGCTCCGAACGCAACTGCGTTGTATTGCTCTCAACAAAGTATACTCTCTCTTCTGATAAAGAAAAATATGGATCATTGGTCATTGAAAAGTCCTTTCTATTGAAAGAATGCCTTGTACAAAGGTATTATCAAGTTTTCTTTAAACTCAAAAGCAAATTACTCCAAAAAGACATAACTTTTATAGTTAACTTAAAATCTTAGGCCAGTGTCCCTGTTTGATAAAGCGTTACGCGCAGGCCGCCATGCAGGACGGGGGCCTCTGTCGGCAGGAAGGGCAGACCGGTCGCGTAGGCCAGCGAGGGTTCGCTTGCGATAATCCCCACGCGCCAGCCCGTGAAACGGCTCTTCAGCGTCTGCCCAAGGGCGCGATAGAGCGGGGTCAGCTTATCCTTGTCCCCAATGCGCGTGCCATAGGGCGGGTTGACAATGACAAGTCCCGCTGGGCCTTCGGGCGGCGTGATGTCGCTAACCGAACAGTGCCGGAACTCCGTATAATCGGCAACGCCCGCACGCGCGGCATTCGCGCGGCTCATGGTGATGGCACCGGCATCTCGATCGCTGCCATAGAAACGCGCAACAGGTGTGCGCATACTCTTCACCTCGCGCATGCGCTGCCACGCTTCTGCATCGAAGTTTGCGAATTGCTCAAACGCAAATGAACGAGCGCGACCCGGGTTGAGACGCGCCGCGATTTCCGCCGCCTCGATGATGAACGTACCGGAACCGCACATCGGATCGAGAACAGGTTCGCTGCCGTCATAACCACATTGTTGCAGGAAGAGCGAGGCCATCGTCTCGCGCATGGGGGCCTGATTGACGGCCTCCTTGTAGCCGCGTTTGTGTAGCGCCTCGCCTGATGTATCGACACTGATGGTGCAGACGTCATGCTCGATGCGCGCTTTAATAAGAACGTCGGCATCCGGCGAACACGGTGCACCAAGAGTCTCGCGGATAGAAGTTTCGATCCGCTCGGCCGCCGCGTCAGAGTGATAGATGCGCGACTTTTTGCAGGTAACCTCAACCCTAACGGGCACATCGGGGCGCAGAACGCTGCTCCACGGGACGCGGCGCGCACGGGCATCAAGCTGCGAGAGATGAATAACATGAAAGGAGTCGAGGCGCGCCAAAACACAGCCAGCTCCGCGCACCCACAGGTTCGCTCGCCAGACTTCGGGCCACCCGCCCCTCAGAATAACACCACCTGAAACAGTCTTGGGCTGTTTAAACCCCTTAAGGCGCACTTCCGCACAAAGCGCGGATTCCAAGCCCGGTGCCGTCATCAGGAAAATCTCAAAATCTTCGTCTTTTGTCATGCCCCTTGCATAGCGGCAAGAGGGGCTTCTGGCGATAGCTTTGTTTAATTGCACGGAAAAAAGGGTCAAAAACAGGCCAATCGAGCGCGGCAACCAACAAATTATTGCCATTAAGTTGCCCTTCTCTGGATTTATTCTAAGCGTGAAGTGTTAGCGAGTTCACGATTTACAGCCCGCGCGAGCAATGCTCAAAAATCAAGCGGCAGGAGGGTCAAATGCGTAAAGCTTCACTTCCAGTTATAGTGGCCCTTGCTTTTGTACTAACGCTACCGTCCAACGGCGCAAACGCGCAGGTTTACTCGCTGTCTTCCTCTTCCTCGTTGGTTTCTGATAATTCTGTAACTTACTCACGAGACAGATTAGCACAGCTTCTTGCCCCCATCGCTCTCTATCCTGATCCTCTTCTGGCGCAGGTTCTCATCGCCGCCACCTACCCCGCCGATATCATGGACGCCGCAAGCTGGCTTCAAAGTGATGATAATGCCTCCTTGCGAGGTTATCAATTAGACGAAGCCCTTTCTTATCAGCCCTGGGATCCCAGCGTTAAAGAGCTGAGCTATTTCCCAGATGTGCTCCGGATGATGGACGAGAATATGGGGTGGACGGAGCAGCTTGGCAGCGCCTTCATTTCGCATCAAGCGGCAGTGATGGACGAAGTCCAGTTACTGCGCCAGCAGGCCTATGCCGCAGGTGCGCTTAGATCAACCGCGCAGCAGCGCATTACGATAGACAACGGCGCCATTCTCATTGAGCCGGTCAGCACGGATGTTGTTTATGTTCCCACCTATAACCCCTCCGTCGTCTATGGCGCATGGAGGTATCCCGCCTATCCGCCATATTATTTCACGCCGGCCTATGTCTATAGGAACGCGCTGATTGATTTCGGCGTGGGCGTGTTACTCTATAGAAAAATATTTCATGTTCATCACGTCGATTATCACCGGCATAAGGTTCACGTCCGCGATAGAGATTATCGATATGCGGACAGAGATCATCGCTCACACAACAGATCCGACGTTTGGAGACATGAGCCGTCGCGTCGTCGTGATGTCTCGGTGCACGTGACACAGCGCGCTTCGGTAACTTCTCGCCCTCATGAAATGAGAAGAAGAGCCATCACCGAAATACGTCCGGCAACACAGGAACGCACCCGTTCCCGTGAGGGCAGGTTTAGAGAAAGATCTGACGCGCCACGGACCCAAGCGATTATTCGTACGCCGTCTGTGGAAATCAAAAGCACCGTGTCACCAGTGACAGAACCTGCCAATCGGCTTGAAGGGCGGCAATTCAGGACTGAACAGCGCTCTCGTGTGATGTACGATTCGTCCGGATCGAGGGATCGGCAACAACGCAGAGATTTCGATGAAAAACGAGCGGAGAGACAGGTTCAACCTTCAGCCGTCATCCCTCTGCCGAAAAGAATAAATGCAGAGCCGCGAATGGCTCGTCAGGAACGGCGGGATGAATCGACAGCCGTAACCCCTCAACCAGAGCGGATGAGTGTCCGGTCTCAAATGGTTAGAGCGGAACGACGCGATGAACCTGTGCAGACACGACAACACCGCCGTTCATCTGACGAGGTTGTGAATCGCGTGCGGCGCGAACAACCATCTGCAGTTACGCCTGAGACAAGGCAGGTGCGTGCAGAGGTCCAACCCCGACAGAGGCAAGAACAAGTGAGACGTACGACGAATGATAATAATACTGACACGAACCGTCGCTCCGGCAGGCGCGCACAGGAACGCCAGAACCGAGACAACAATCGGGACAATGAGCGTGACGATGAAGACCGCTCTGACGTTCGCGGGCGGTGGCGCCGTTAATTCTCCTCAGGCACCATGTCGATAGAGCCGCAGGGGCATTCGGTGGCGCACAAGGCGCAGCCTTTGCAGTAATCTAAATTGATTTCAAAGCCCTTGCCCGCGCCCAGCTTCTTGATGGCATTGTCGGGGCAAACGCCATAGCAATTGTCGCATTCGAAACAGTTGCCACACGAAAGGCACCGGCGCGCTTCGGACAACGCCTCGTCTTGTGACAGCCCGCTTTGTACTTCGTCGAACGTTCCGGCTCGTTTTGCGCCGTCCGTCATCTTCCGTTCTGTCCTTTGCGCCTCGGCATAATACCATGTGTTGAGGCGGTCGCTACCAGCGATCTCATTCTTAACTTCGGCGGGGGCTTCCTGTTTGAAAAGCCACAGGTCAATGTGACGCGCCGCCTTCTTGCCGTGGCCGATGCCGACCGTTGCGGTGCGAGAGGACGGCACCATGTCGCCACCGGCGAAGAGACCCGGATGGCCGCTCATCATCTGCGCGTCAACTTCCAGCACGCCATTCGCGATTTTGAGGCCGGAAACTTTGTCGAGGAACGACAGATCAGAATCCTGCCCCAAGGCGAGCACGACGCAATCGGCTTCCATTGTTTCCGTCTTGCCGGTTGGTTGAGGCCAGCCCTTTTCATCAAGCGCCATCGTCTCAAGCGTCAGGGTGGTTTTCTGATAATCTTTGATCGTCGAGAGATATTTGATCACAATGTTTTCTTGCAGCGCCTCATCGACTTCAAAGGCATGGGCGGGCATTTTTTCGCGGTTGCGGCGATAAACAATCGTGACGGTTTCCGCGCCAAGGCGCTTGGCTGTACGCGCCACGTCAAGGGCGGTATTGCCGCCGCCATAAACAACGACACGCTTGCCGAGTGAGGGCTTTGTCTTGCCTTCCATGTCGCGCAGAACGGAAACGGCGTCCAGAACGCGGGCATTGTCACTGGTCGGGAAGGACGCAAGCTTGGCGATATGCGCACCGGCGGAAAGGAACACGGCATCAAAGCCGCCCTTCTCCATCGTGGCGGCCAGATCGGATTCCTTGGTATTCAGTTGAAGCTCGACGCCGAGATCAAGAATGCGTTTAATTTCCGCATCCAGAACGTCGCGCGGCAAACGATATTGCGGAATGCCAAAGCGCAGCATGCCGCCCGTCTTATCCAGCATTTCCTTGATGGTGACTTTGTGACCTGCGCGCGCTAGCTGGTAGGCGGCGGAAAGACCCGCAGGGCCAGAACCAATCACGAGAACTTTTTTACCAGACGCTTTGGCGGGTTTGTCAAACGCCCAGCCTTCTTTGATCGCCTTGTCGCCCAGAAACTGCTCAACCGAATTGATACCGACGGGGGACTCCAGAACCACACGATTACACGCGTTTTCGCAAGGATGGTAGCAAACGCGCCCCATGATCGCGGGGAACGGGTTGTTCTTGACGATCTCGCGCCAAGCGTCTTCGTACTTTTCCTGCTCGACGAGAGAAAGCCATTCCTGAATATTTTCACCAGCCGGGCAAGCGTTGTTGCACGGCGGCAAGCGATGCACGTAAACGGGACGCTCTGTGCGCCACGAACCGGTGCGGTTGGACAAGGACGAGCCGACTTCAAGAACCGTAGCAAAAGGCTTCATGTTCAGTTTTCCTCAACGCCTAAAAGATTGAAACGACGAATGTTGGCATCGGCCATGGCTTGCATGCGCGCCAGTCTTTCATCAACCGCTTTTCCATTCTTGAACAAATGGGCAAACCGTTTTTGCAATTGCAGATAGTTTTCGACGGGAACGTGCTGACGGATCTTTGTCGATCCTGTCACCTCGCCATTTTCCGCTTCGAACAGTGGGTAAAGGCCGCACTGAACGGCAAGACGCGCCAAGGTAATGGTGTGACGAGGAAGCGATCCCCAGCCTAGCGGACATGGAACCAACACGTGCAAGTAGCGGGCACCACGCATGCTCATCGCCTTGGTCACCTTGGCTTCCAGATCCTGAATGTCGGAGACTGTTGCGGTCGCAACGTAAGGAATCTGATGCGCCATCGCCAGCAAGGGAAGATTCTTGCCGGTGCCGAACACATTGCCCGGTTCATGGCCCATCGTCGGCGTTGTCGCCGTGCGAGCCGCTGGCGGTGTCGCGCTGGAGCGCTGCACGCCCGTGTTCATATAGGCCTGATTGTCATAGCAGACATAAAGAACGTCATCGTTACGCTCGAACATGCCGGACAGGCAGCCAAAACCGATGTCGGTTGTACTGCCGTCGCCGCCTTGGGCCAGCGTGCGAACCTCGCCGCGACCTTTGATCTTCATAGCCGCCGCAACGCCCGTCGCAACCGCCGGCGCGTTACCGAAAAGCGAATGCACCCACGCCGTTTGCCATGCTGTTTCCGGATAAGGTGTGCTGAACACCTCTAAACAGCCCGTCGCGTTGACGACGATAAGCTGGCCATTCGTGGCGCGCATGGCGGCATCGACGACGCAACGTGCACCCAGCGCCTCGCCGCAGCCCTGACAGGCGCGATGCCCGCAGTTCAGCGCGTTGCAGCGGTCGGTGCTGGATTGAATGGTGCGTTCTTTCTGATCGACAAGGCGATTGCCGATCGTGTAGATCCCCTTGGGATTGCGTAATGCATTATTCATTATCTTTTACCCCGCGCTTTAACGGCTGGTGCCGCCTGTTCGACTTTTTGCGTTTTGCCGTTTGTGGAACGGGAGGCGCGATATTGCTGGATGCCTGCCATCTCTTTTTGAACGACATCATGCTTCAGATCGAGGAAATGCAGTGTGTCATTCGCCGCGCCCTTGATCTTGTCGACAAACGCGGACAAGGAACTTTTGGGAATAGGTCTGCCGCCCAGACCGGCGATCAGTGTTGTCACAGGAATGACTTCCTTCAGGCAGGAGCGTACATGTGCGGCTAGAACGCCGCCCTGCCCTGAGGCCAAAGACTTTTCCAAAACGATCACGTGCCGCGCGCCCATCAGAGCATCATGTACTTCTTTCGTCGGGAAAGGGCGGAAGGAACAAATCGACACAAGGCCAATCTTCTCGCCCTGCGCACGTTTTTCCTCAATCATATCCTTTAGCGTGCCGATGACCGAGCCCATCGCGACGATGATCGTTTCGGCATCTTCGGTATGGAAGGTGCGGATCAACCCACCCGCCTCACGGCCGAAGGTTTTCTTGAACGCCTCGGACACCTCGGCGATGACCTCAAAGGCGGTGAGCTGTTTTTGATGATCAAGATAGCGCACTTCAGTAAAGGCTTCCGGCCCGACCAACGCGCCGATTGTGACAGGCGCTTTAGGGTCAAGAACCTGAATGGGAACAAACGGGGGAACAAAATTATCGACAATTTCCTGTGAGGGAACGTCAACCTGTTCGACGGCATGGGTCAGGATGAAACCGTCAACGCAAACCATGACCGGGCAGCTAAGATCCTCGGCAATGCGGAAGGCCTGAATATGCAAATCGACGGCTTCCTGATTGTTTTCGGCAAAAAGCTGAATCCATCCGGCGTCGCGCATGCTCATCGCATCGGAATGATCGTTCCAGATATTGATGGGACTGCCAATTGCGCGATTGCCCAGCGTCATGACGATGGGAAGGCCCAGTCCCGACGCGTTATAGACAGCCTCGGCCATGAACAGAAGGCCTTGGCTCGACGTAGCCGTATAGGCGCGGGCTCCAGCCGCCGAAGCGCCAATTGCGACCGACAGCGCGGCAAACTCAGACTCGACATTGATGTATTCGCAATTTTCGATATGTCCGGCCTTCACCAGCTCGCCCAGCCCTTCAACGATATGGGTTTGCGGCGTGATGG
>DNGD01000150.1 GCA_003486725.1 Rhodospirillaceae bacterium | reverse complement strand
CGTTGAGCTCAAGATTGCCCATCATCGCGGCGATGGTGATCTCATGGTCATAGCCGATCATGCGGATCGCTGCTTGCGTGATGGTCTCGGGGATGACGGGGTTTACCTTGCCCGGCATGATGGAGGAGCCAGCCTGTCGCGCTGGCAAGAAGATCTCGCCAAAGCCGCCATCGGGGCCGGAGGAAAGAAGGCGGAGGTCGGTGGCAATTTTAATAAGCGTCGCGGCGCAGGTTTTCAAAATGCCAGACGTTTCAACGAACACATCGGCGTTTTGCGTATTGTCGATCAGGTTCGGAGCGCGGATAAAGGCCTGCCCTGTCATCTCGCTGAGTTGATCCGTCGCGCGCGAGATATAGGGGAATGGTGCGGCCATGCCTGTGCCGATGGCAGTGCCGCCCAGATTGATGATGCGCAGCTTCTTTTCCGCGTGAGTGAAACGGCATTCGTCGCGGGAAAGCGCCTCGGCATAGGCGCCCATTTCACGTCCCAGCGTTGTCAAGACCGCGTCTTGCAACTGCGTGCGACCGATTTTTACGATGTCTGCAAATTGTTTTTCTTTCTCGCGAAAGGCTTCTTGCAACGCGGACAGGCAGAGTTTCAAATTTTGAAGTCTAGTAATGACAGCCAGTTTCAGGGCGGTGGGATAGGCATCGTTCGTCGATTGATGCATGTTGATATCGTCCAGCGGGTGAATGCGCGTATAGTCGCCCAAGGCGCTGCCCATGATTTGCAAGGCGCGGTTTGCCAGCACTTCGTTCACGTTCATGTTTGTGCTGGTGCCTGCGCCGCCTTGTAGCGCATCAACCACGATGTGTTGATCGAGCAACCCATCGGCCATTTCCTGACACGCTTGAAGAATCGCATCGGCCTTGGCTGGCTCATGCGCCCAAAAACCGAGCGCGCGGTTGGTCTTTGCGCTCGCTCCTTTTACCGCGCCGAACGCATGGATCAGTGCGGGGTGAACATCACGTCCCGTGATCGGGAAGTTTTCAATCGCGCGGACGGTGTGGATGCCGAACAGCGCGTCAGCGGGAACGTCGCCATAACCCAGAAGGTCTTTTTCTTGACGGAAAGGGGCTTTGAGCAGCGTCGCGCGAGATGGGGAGAAGGCCATGAGAGAGGAGTCCTTTTTGCGAAAAAAGTGATTCGTGCCGCGTTAACCATCGGCTCGCAAAAACGGCTTTTCAAATTTAATCCATGCTGCGACGCGCCATTATCTCGCAGTGCACACAAGTATTTCAAAGAACTCGACCGTTAATCATACAAAGATAAACCACTGACAGATAATGGTATCCGCCAGTAAGGTTGTATGCTACTCAATCTACGGTTGTAAACCGACTCACCGCGCTCTTGCGAAGGCCCACGATCAAAAACAATGGAGAAACAGCATGTTGGTAGCTAAAGGTCGCATCAAAATTGGTACCCGGATTTTTATTGGTTTTGGCATCATTCTCGCAATTTTGGCTGGACTTGTTTTGTTTGCAAATCAGGTCAACGAAGAAGGGCTTGTGAAGCAAAAAGAGTATCAACGGCGCACTAGCCAGATGAACAATCTTCTGGAATCAAAAGCTAACCTTATCGAAGTTCGTCGAGCCATTACGCTCTTTCTTCTTAAGGGCGGCGCAACAACCGAGATTGATAATGCACTTGGAGTTTTGGATAGAGATTTTGCGATCATTCGCGACGCCTTTAAACGGCAGGAACGTAAGGACCGCGTGTCCAAATCGCTTGACGATTTAAAGAACTATAAAAAAAACGTCGATTATATGGCCGTTGTTCGTCAAGATGAAAATAAATTTCCAGCCGCGCTCGAAGCTTCGCGCTCTGCGGGTCAAGCCATTCAGGATAATGTGATTGCCCTGACAAAGGATCTTGGACAGGATCTTGAACAATCCCAGACTGACATGGAAGAAACTGCATTAAAGAATGAAAAGATCCTGAGAGTCAGTGGCATCATAAGTGTTTTGCTGGGTTTCGTTATTGCTTTCTTTATCGGACGCGGCATCACGATGCCCATAAAAAATATGACATCGGTGATGGGGCGTTTGGCAAAAGGTGAGCTGACCATTGATGTTCCCAGCACGGAAAACAAGGACGAAATCGGCCAAATGGCGCGTGCGGTTGAGGTATTCAAGGACAACGCCTTGAAGGTCGAGGCAATGCGTGCCGAGCAGGCCAAAGCCGAAGAACATGCCGCACAGGAGCGCCGCAAGGCCTTGCTCGACATGGCGAGCAATTTTGAATCCAGCGTCATGGGCGTTGTGAAGAGTGTATCTTCGTCCGCGACAGAAATGCAGGCGACGGCGCAAAGCATGTCGCAAATTGCCCAAGAAACAAGCGCGCAGGCGACTGTTGTCGCGGCGGCTTCCACGGAAGCGTCAGCCAATGTGGAAACGGTCGCTTCGGCGGCGGAGGAACTTTCGGCATCGACCAGCGAGATTGGCTCCCGCGTGACGGAAGCGGCGCGTGTGTCGCAACAAGCGGCGGATGAGGGCGTGCGCACCAATGCAATGGTGCAGAAGTTGTTGGCCGCAACAACCAAGATTGGTGAAGTGGTCAAGCTCATCAACGAGATCGCCAGTCAAACAAATTTGCTCGCGCTCAATGCCACGATCGAGGCGGCGCGCGCGGGTGACGCGGGTAAGGGCTTTGCGGTTGTGGCGGGCGAGGTGAAGAATCTGGCTTCACAAACAGCCAAGGCGACTGAGGAAATCGGTTCGCAGATCAATGAGGTTCAGAGCGAGACGAGGAACGCGGTTGA
>DNGD01000148.1 GCA_003486725.1 Rhodospirillaceae bacterium | reverse complement strand
CTCCACCGATCAAGCCTTGTTCGGACAGCTCAGCGGCTATCCCACCGCGCTCGGCCTCACCTCAGCGTTGATGGCTGTGCTCGCCGTTATTCCGGGCATGCCGTTCCTGCCGTTTGCGATCCTGTCGGGCATTGCCGGCTATGGTGCCTATAGCGCTGGCCAACGCAATATCGCGCGCGACGCCGTGGTCGCCGCCGAAGCCGTCGCCGCTGCCAAGCCGCCACCCGTGGCCGAAGACCCCATTGGCCGCTCTCTGTCCATCGATATGATCCGCCTTGAACTTGGCTATGCCCTGCTCGCCATGATCAACAGCGAGGCGGGACAACGCCTCACCGACCAAATCAAAGGCCTGCGCCGCCAGCTGGCAGGCGATATGGGCTTTATCATGCCGTCGGTACGCATTCAGGATAATTTGCAGCTGCCGCCCAGCGCCTATGTCCTGCGCATCAAGGAAATCGAGGCCGGTCGTGGCGAGCTGCGCCCCGGCATGCTGCTGATTATGGATCCCAAGGGCGCGCCCATCACCCTACCGGGTGAAACGACGCTGGAGCCGACCTTTGGCCTGCCCGCGATGTGGGTCGACGCAGGGTATCGTGAGGAAGCGCTGTTCAAGGGCTATACCGTTGTCGATCCGCCGACGGTCATCACCACGCATTTGACCGAAATCATCAAAGACAATATGTCCGAGCTGATGTCCTATGCCGAAACGCAAAAGCTGCTGGACGAAATGAGCAAGGATCAGCAAAAACTCGTCGCCGACGTGATCCCCAGCCAGATTACGCTTAGCGGTCTGCAACGCGTCTTGCAAAACCTTTTGGCCGAGCGCGTCTCCATCCGCGATTTGCCGTCTATCCTTGAAGGCATTTCCGAAGCCGCAGGCCTCACCCGAAATCTGGCGCTGATCTCCGAGCATGTGCGCTCCCGCCTATCGCGCCAGATATCCAACGCGAACACGAACGAGATGGGCTATATCCCCCTGCTCACCCTCTCGCCGGAGTGGGAGCAAGCCTTTATCGAATCGCTGACGGGCGACGGGGATGACAAACGCCTCGCCATGCCGCCGACAAAGCTTCACCAATTCATCCAAGCAGTTCGTCAGAGCTATGACAAACACGCGATGATGGGAGAATCACCTGTTCTTTTGACAAGTCCCACCATTCGCCCCTATGTTCGTTCCATCATGGAGCGTTTCCGGCCTTCGACCGTGATCGTTTCGCAAAATGAGATCTATGCAAAAGCCAAGATCAAGACTTTGGGACAAATATGAGACTTAAATCTTTTTACGGCGCGAATATGACCGAGGCCATGCGTCAGGTGCGTGAAGCGCTGGGCGATGACGCCATTATTGTGGCCACCCGCGACGATGAAAACGGCGGTGTGCGCGTCACGGCGGCTGTTGACGATCCCGTCCTTTCCGATAGTGCCCCATCGCGCCGACCGTCTTCCGTGGACACGGTGGATAGCGAGTCCATCGATTTGATCGCGCAGGCGCTGGTCGCGCATCACGTTCCACTCGTTATCGCGGAAAAACTTCTGGCCACCGCCACGCAATACGCCAATGACGACCCGCTTCTTTCCATCGGCGCGGCGCTGGATACGCATTTCAAATATGCCCCGTTGTATGACGAAACGTTGGTCAGGCCGCTGATCCTGATCGGTCCGCCGGGTGCAGGAAAAACCTTGTGCGCCGCGAAAATCGCCACGCAACTGACGCTGCAAAAGAAAGATATCGCGGTTATCAGCACCGATACCGAACGCGCTGGCGGCATGGCGCAGCTGGGCGCGTTCACGCGGCTTTTGAAGACAGACCTGATCGAAATTGAAGATCCGCACGCACTGCGCGATGCCATCGGCATGCAAAAGAACGGCACCACGGTGATCATCGATACCGCCGGCTGCAATCCGCTGGCTGAAGCTGATCGTCAGTATCTGACCGCGCTTATCAAGGCCGCCAACGCCGCGCCTGTCCTCGTCCTTCCCGCCGATCTGGATGTGCACGAGGCCACGGATATGGCCGCCGCGTTCCAAAAGATGGGCGCAAGCCGCCTACTTCCCACGCGCCTTGACATGACGCGCCGTCTGGGCGGCATGCTCTGCGTGGCCTATGAAACGCATCTGCCCTTCTGCCATTTCAGCGCGTCGGGAAAAGTCACCGAAGCGCCGCAACCGCTTAACCCCGTGTCGCTGGCGCGATTGATCCTGCCCAAAAAAGCGGAACAACCCGCGCGCGCCAAAGCCCAGTACTAGGAGAAGACCATGACCGATCCCATCCCCATGTCTCCCCGAACCGCCAACGCAACCCCGATGGCCGCCTTGCGGTGCCCCAACATGTTCGCCGTCGCCAGCGGTAAAGGGGGGGTCGGCAAAACATGGTTTTCTATCACGCTGTGCCATGCGCTCGCCAAACGCGGCAAGCGCGTTTTGCTGTTCGATGGCGATTTGGGTTTGGCAAACGTCGACATCCAGCTGGGCCTCACACCCGAAAAAGATTTGGCGCATGTCGTTGAAAACGGCCTGCCGATGGCCGATGCCGTCACGCATTATGCCGAAGGTGGTTTCGATATTTTGGCGGGACGCTCCGGCTCTGGCAACCTTGCCACGCTGACCTCGCAAAGGATTAGCGATATGCGCAGCGAGTTGATCGATCTGGCGCAAAAATATGACTATGTGTTCGTGGATCTTGGCGCTGGCGTAGACCGCGCCGTACGGCAAATGGCAGGGCCCGCGGCCCTGACTTATATCGTGATTACCGACGAGCCGACCTCGCTGACCGATGCGTATGCGTTTATCAAGCTGTCCCGAGCCGCGAACCCGCAGGCGCAGATGAAGATCGTTATCAATATGGCGGCCTCGGCCAACGACGGGCTGAAAACATATGAAACCATCAACAAGGCTTCCGAAACCTTCCTGAAATACTCGCCGCCAATGGCGGGCGTCATCCGCCGCGATTCCAAGGTGCGCGATGCGATACGGGCGCAAACGCCGCTACTCACCCGCTCGCCCAGCGCTGACG
>DNGD01000050.1:2938-7676 GCA_003486725.1 Rhodospirillaceae bacterium | reverse complement strand
ACAGAAAGAGAAAAACTTCAAATCCATTCCAACGTTTTAAAAAACCCCGTCATTCATTTGACGGGGTTTTTTGTTGGTTCGCACGAATCCAATTTAAAAATCACAAGCTTTTGAAAACGAGACCTGTGTAATATGGCGCACATTCCTTCTCGCAAAGAGCCCTCAATGTCCTTCTGTTTCCAAAAACTCGCTCCCCCCAACCAAATGTGGCTCACGATCATTTTCGTCATTCTGCTGGCATGGTTCGGGTTTTTCGCATGGGCTATGGCGTGGCCGCTGACATGGGGATCCCTCCCTATTTGGCTGTGCTTTGGCTATATGGTTTTTCGTATATTCTTCGAACTTACAGCGAACCGCGCGAATGTGCCCACCTTGGCGACGTGTTTTGTGGCGCGCCAAAAAATCGCCCGTATTTTGGCGCGCGACGCCTCTTTGCCGGATAAAAAAGTTTATACCGTTGTTGATCTTGGCTCCGGACGTGGAGAGTTGGCGCGGTGCATCGCAAAGAAAATTCCTCATGCGACGGTCATGGGTATTGAGATGGCTTCTTTTCCGTATAGACAAGCCGCCTTCCTTCAGCGTTGGTTGGGGCCAAAGAATCTCTCCTTTCAACGTTGCNNATTTTTGGAGTTTTGATTGCTCGCAGGCGGATGCCATCGTTTTGTATCTAGCTCCCGTTACGGCGCAACGCATGGGCGAGAAATTAGCGAGGGAGATGAAACAAGGAAGTATGGTGATTTCGCATACCTTCCCGCTTCTTGGTGAATGGATACCCCTTGACGTCTTAAGCTTTTGCTCTCCCTTCAAAGAGACTTTTTACGTCTACAGAAAACAATAACGCCCCCCATGACTTGCCGAGCAGCAATCGCGGCGGGGGCTATCCCTCAAGCATCTTGTATTAACAATATTATTATGCTGATGTTTTGTTATCGTATCGATGTTTTTCAAAGGTGTACGAAGAAATGTCAGAATCGTATCATTTTAAGAAAGTTCTTTTTTATGTCCCCTCGCCAGACGATGAGAGGGCGGAACAACTTGCGCAAAACTACGAGAAAGAGGCAAAGGACAGCGGATATCCCCAAGTTGCTTTTGGTGTCGTTGATCATGGTGGAAAAAAAGGCATCTGGATCGGTTGCAAGGATGTGATCGAAGGGATCAAGTGCAATATTGCTTTGTTCGGGGAACGCTCCAATCTAAACAACAGAATCTTTCTTGACGTTAGAGAGAACCAGCATTTGGACCTGTTCTATGTTGAAAGCATAAAAGATCACCTGACGGGAACGGGCATTGATTTTGAGTATATCCGGGAAGAAAACAGCCATGCCTTTCGCTTGCCGCGCCTTTCGGATCAGTTAGAGTTGGTCAGGACACTTTTCAGCTTTAAGGACACGCCCTTTACCCGATCCCCCTCAAGGCCGACGCGTGAAGGGCGCTCCTTCTACGTTTCATTGTCTTGTGATAGTGTCAATTAATGGTAGGGAGAGGCTGGCCAATGAATCTTACGAAACCACCCAAACTTCAGGCAGGCGACAAGGTTGCGGCTATTTCGCTGTCGTGGGGCGGGGCTGCGGTGTTTCCGGATCGCTATGCTTTGGGCAAAAAGCGCCTTGAGGAAAACTTTGGTGTGCAAGTTGTGGAAACGCGCCACGCCTTGCGCGATCCCGCTTGGCTTGCGGTCACAGCGCCCCGCAAATCGTGCTGCCTTATGGCGCGCGAGCCGAGATCGATTGTAAGCGCAAGGCTCTGACAATTTTGGATGCGGGCGTTGTGTAGATTTCTATGATCGTTGCCCGCTGACGCACCGTGCGACGCCGCCGAGATCGCGGGTGATGGCGATGTCTTGAAAGCCGTTTTCGTCCATCAACCGCGAAATATCTTCCGCCTGTCCGACACCGATTTCAAAAAGCGCAACGCCGCCGGCCTTTAAATATTGCGGCAACAGCGGAATCAAATGACGATAGGGATCAAGCCCGTCCGTGCCGCCATCAAGGGCGGCCATCGGGTCATGGATCCGAACTTCGGGTTGCAACGTGTCAATGTCGTGGGACGGGATATAGGGCGGGTTGCATATTATCAGATCAAATACTTCGTTGATGCCGTTCAACCAATCGCCTTGCTGAAACGTAGCGCGGCTTTCCAATCCCAAACGTTTCGCATTCACTGTTGCCTGCTCAACGGCGCGGGGCGCTTTATCGATACCAAGGCCTGTGGCATGGGGCCATTCATGCAAAAGCGCCAGAAGCAAACACCCCGTCCCAGTGCCAAGATCGAGAAGACGAGTGGGGGGCGTTGTGCGAAGTTTCAGTGCCGTCTCAATCAACGTCTCGCTGTCGGGGCGGGGCTCCAGCGTCGCTTCGTTCAAACCAAAAGGAAGACCCCAGAACTCGCGCAAACCGAGGATGCGGTGCACAGGCTCCCGTGCCGCCCGCCGCGCGATAAGCACATTAATCGTCGCCGTTTCATTTTCTGTTAAAACGCGCGCGCCATCTGTCAAAAGCGTCAAACGATCACACCCTAGCGCGTGCGCGATCAGCAATCGCGCATCTAGCGCCGGATCGTCAACGCCTGCGTCGGTAAGGCGTTTTTGTGCAGCAAAGATATTTTCCGAAAGTTTCATAGCGCGGCTTTGATAATCAAGCTGATCGAGAGAACAAACAAGAGTCCATAGACAACGCGCCGGAACATTTGCTCATTGGTTGACACGAACTTTTTGTGACCCAAATACGTGCCCAGCAAAACGAAAACCAACAAAAAGGGAAGGGGATAAATCCACGCCCACGACTCCGCCGCGTTAATTTGAAGCCCTAAGGCGAAAAACAAAGAAAGAAGGAAGAACGCCATCATAGACGCGCGGCTGACGGTGCGCCCCAAGGGACTCGACATGAAAAACAGAATAACGGGCGGCCCGAACATCCCCGCTATCCCGCCCAAAAAGCCTGAAGCCGCCCCTGTCAGAAGAGTCATTCCCGTTGTTGGCGTTTTTTCGGTGCGAAAACCTTTTGCCAGCAGCAGCGTCGATACAAAAAGAATAACCCCGATCAGCAACTGCAGCGCAGCCATCGGCACGTTTTGGGAAAACACAAGACCCAGCGGCACAAAGGGAATGGCCGAGAGCAAAAGCCATCGAACCGATTTCCATTCGACACCTGATTTTAAGATGCTTGGAAAAAGAGCGAGGCCAACAATCACGTCAAAGGAAATGGAGAGGGGGATAGCCTTCTCCGGCGGCAAAACCAGCAGGAAAAAAGGAATAGCCAGAAGCGCAAAACCAAAGCCTGAAAAACTGCGTACATAAGAAGCGATGAAAGAGGCAGCGGCAAGCCATGCAACAACAGAATACGACCCCGCCCATGACAACGGCGCAAGATGGGGAAGAAATGTGCTTATGCCCACGTCTACCGTCATTGCGCCGCCAGCGCCGCGAGTTTTTCGGCCTCATCGCGTTGGATGATCGGTTCGATGATTTCATCCAAAGCGGTGCCGTTCACGATCTCATCAATCTTATAGAGCGTGAGTTCGATGCGGTGATCGCTNNGGAAGTTATAGGTGCGGATGCGCTCTGAGCGATCACCGGAGCCGATTTGCTCCTTGCGCGTCGCGGCGTGGGCGCTGTCAATCGCGCTGCGTCGTTGCTCATAAATGCGCGAGCGCAAAATCGTCATCGCCTTGGCGCGGTTCTTGATTTGCGAGCGCTCTTCCTGCATCGCCACGACCACGCCCGTCGGCATATGGGTGATGCGCACGGCGCTGTCGGTCTTGTTAATGTGCTGCCCGCCCGCACCGGACGCGCGATACGTATCGATGCGCAGATCCTTTTCCTCGATCTTCACATCGACTTCTTCCATCTCGGGCAAAACGGCGACGGTGGCGGCCGAAGTATGCACGCGGCCTTGGCTTTCCGTTTGCGGCACGCGCTGCACGCGGTGCACGCCGGACTCAAACTTCAAACGCGCAAACACGCCGCGCCCCTTGATGAGGGCGGTTCCTTCTTTCAATCCGCCGAGGTCGTTTTCGGAAAGCTCCATCACTTCGAACTTCCAGCCATGCACGGCGGCATAGCGGCGATACATCTCGAACAGCAACGCGGCGAAGAGCGCAGCTTCGTCGCCGCCAGTGCCGGCACGCACTTCCAAAATCGCGTTACGTTCATCCGCAATATCTTTGGGAAGCAAAAGCCGCTGCACCTGTTTTTCCAAGGCGGGGATCACCTCGCGCAAACGGTTGAGTTCGCTTTGCGCTTCGGCCTTCATTTCGGGATCGCTGAGCAGGCTTTCCGCATCGGCGCGTTCGGCCTCCGCCTTGCGCAGCTCGATAATCGCATCGGCCACGGGGGACAGCTCGCCATACTCTTTGGAAAGTTTGGTGAATTGATCGGCAGGCATCGAGGCTGCGCTCAAAAGCTCGCGCAGTTCGTCTTGGCGCGCCAGAACGCGGTCATAGGTTTGAATGAGTGACATGGGGGTGATTAGTGCCAGCCTTGCCCGCCCTTAGGCAAGGGAAAAGGGAGGGAGAAACGGCACGAGCCGCCAAACGTTGCCCGATTTTGCTTCTGGCGGACGTTAGGTTTTGACCCACTATATGTTGTGATTTTTTAACTCTAACAACCACAAGATATGGTGTGTTTTAGGGTTAAAATGCCCTGTGATGCGATTCTTGATCGAAAATCGACCCCAGATAGGCATCCCGAGCGCGTAGGAGGCCTTTTTTGGCCAGATTCGTTGATTCTAAACGCTTTTTT
>DNGD01000050.1:2751-2927 GCA_003486725.1 Rhodospirillaceae bacterium | reverse complement strand
TCTCCGCCTCAATTTCGGCGACGCGCTTTTCGACAAGCTCCACCAAATGCTCGACGATATCGCCCTCTTTCAGGCGGTGATCCGCGACGCCTTTAATGTAAATCTGGTGCGTATTGTTCCCGCCGCCGGTAATGCCGATATCGGTATGCATCGCCTCGCCGGGGCCGTTGACGACG
>DNGD01000050.1:0-2637 GCA_003486725.1 Rhodospirillaceae bacterium | reverse complement strand
CGCGGATCGTGTCGCCGATGCCTTCGGCGAGCAGCAATCCCATGCCGACGGAGCTTTTCACGGTGCCAGTGCGAAGGCCTCCTGCTTCCGTCACGCCGACATGAAGCGGGTAATCGCACGCCTTCGCAAGGCCGCGATAGGCGGCGATGGCGAGAAAAACATCCGACGCCTTGACGCTGATCTTGAAGTTGAAGAAATCGTGATCTTCGAGGATACGGGCATGCGCCATCGCGCTTTCGACCATCGCTTCGGGGCAGGGCTCGCCGTATTTTTCCAAAAGCTCCTGTTCCAGCGATCCGGCATTCACGCCGATGCGGATGGAACAATTGTGATCCTTGGCGGCGCGGACAATCTCGGCCACGCGGTCGGGCGCGCCGATATTGCCCGGATTGATGCGCAGGCACGCCGCGCCAGCCTCGGCGGCTTCGATGCCGCGTTTGTAATGGAAATGAATGTCGGCCACGATCGGCACATTCACGGATTTCACGATCTCTTTGAGTGCTGCCGTCGATTCCTCATCGGGGCAGGAGCAGCGCGCGATATCGACGCCGACCGCTTCCATCCGCTGGATCTGTGCAATCGTCGCCGCCGCATCCGCCGTCAGCGTGTTGGTCATTGACTGCACGGAAATGGGCGCATCGCCACCGACCGCGACGTTGCCCACCATGATCTGGCGGGACTTGCGGCGCGTGATAATTTTCCACGGGCGATGGGCATTCATGTCGGCGGCTTGATCCATAGTGATATCCTGTTTCTTCTTCTGCTGTTATTGGGCTGGCGGTGTTTCGCTGTTTTCCGCTGGCGTTGGTGTTAACCGCGCCTTGAGTTTATCCGGCTCCAGCGAAATGGCGCGCAAGACGGGCCCCGATGATTTCAGACGGGGCAGTTCCTTGCCCTCGTTCATGAAGCTGATATCGCTGGCATTGCCGGTGGTGAGTTTCAATCCCTTGGCAGAAGGCACCTGATAAATTTCGCCGGCCTTCAAGGTCCGGTCAAAAACGGTCTCGCCTTTGCTGTCCGTGATCAGAACCCAGCTTTCCTTGTCCGCGCGGATGACCAACGGGGATTTTTTTGCATCATCATTGGCCGCCGCCGGTTGTTTGGTTTCTTCGGCCTTCTTGTCCTTGTCGGTTTTTGTCTCCGGTAGCGGAGCCACAGGCGCGCCCACCGGCGTTAGGGGCGCTGGCGTTATAGCAGCGGGGGCTTCGGGCTTTTTGGCAGAGTCTTTTTCCTTATCCTTGCTCTTGTCCTTGCTGTCGTCTTTGGCGGATTTCTTATCCGTCCCCGCTTCTTCCGGATTTGCTTCGGGCTGCTGGATAATCACGGGCGTGATGTCTTGCAGCGGTGCGCCGGTACTGGTTGCCGTCAGCGTAATGCCGGCGTTTTGTGTCGTCGTTGAAGCAGCCGTTTTTGAGGCCGAGATTTCCTGTGCCGTTTGCGGCAAGGAAAGCGGTTGTTCGGTTACCTCTTTGTCGGGAGTAGAAAGCCCGTACCACAACGCATAGATCAAGATCGCCGCGATGGCGGCACCGACCAACAGGGCGATGGTCGGGGCTTGGCCTTCCGACATCGGTTGCGGCATGGAAAGCTGCGGCTTTTTGCGACGGCCCGCCATCTCGCGGCGGTATTGATCGATCGCGCCGCGTCCGTCAAGGCCAAGATACAGCGCATAGGTGCGCAAGAATCCGATGACATAAGCGTCGGCTGGCAAATCCTCATACTGGCTGTTTTCCAGCGCGATCAAATAATTGGGGCGGATGCGCAGATAATCGGAAATGGATTCGATGTCTTCGCCGCGATGTTCGCGCACGCGGCGCAGGATGTCGCCGATCCGCTGGCCGTCTTGTGTGCTGCTACGGTTGCTCATGGGGCGTGGTTCGGGCGACGGCGCTGCAAAGGCGGCGTCATCGGGTACTTCGGGGTGCGGCGGCGTTGAGGAGGAAGATGACGCGTGCGGAGAGTGTCGTTTCGTAGCCATGAGAACGCATAAGACCAAAGGTTAATTGTTAGAGTGGCCGATCATAAGCCATTTTTACCGGAAAGCAAAAGTCATCCTTTTGCCGCGCCGTCCATAGGGTTGTTTGAAGACCCGTTGGTTATCAAGGCGCGACGCGCGGCCAGCAAACCGAAGGCCACAAACCCGAACCACAAAGCCGCCTGTAAGGGAGGATAAGGCGTCGCGGCAAGGAATACAACAGCCACGGGAACTTTCGCGGCAGAGGCCAGACGCATAGCGTCGGCCAAGCCAGGGGATGTTTTAAAGAGCGGCGCGATGATCAGGATTAAAATCGAGCCGAGAACCGCGGTGATAAAATGCGAGACAAAGACAAACCCAGCGATGGCCAGAAACGAGGTCGGCAAGAAGAACGACCTCACTGTCGCCCCCAGCTTGACCCAATCGTCGTGCGTGATCACGGTTTTCTTTGTGGTGTCGTACGGGCTGGCCTTGATCCGGTTGTTGGCGCGGTCATAGATGACCAGACGGTCTTGTGCAGCAAGAATGATAATTTTTTCGTCCGTCATTTTCTTGAGAAGCGCAGCCTCGTCGTCTGTCGAGATGGCGGGGTCGATCACGATTTTCAGCGTATTGTCGGGGTCGTTTTCCATCAAGGTAAAGGTTTGCGGTGTCTCGCCCTT
>DNGD01000055.1:3582-15556 GCA_003486725.1 Rhodospirillaceae bacterium | reverse complement strand
GCCGCAAAAGATGACGCGTCATACAACCTTGCTCTCAACGAAGGAATGTATAGCGCCATGGTTCTGGGGTCCTGGCTTGAAAAACAAAGGGCTGCGGTAAAGGTCGAGGTGTTGTGCCCAAAGAAAAATGTTCTCGCGCTCCTCTGCGCGATCGCGGAATACAGACAAAACGGGGGGCCACCCCTTCCCGTCACCTTTTATTTCGACCCTTCGCGCTGCTCAAAAAAAGACCCCAAGGACTTTCTTGATGCCCTAAGGTCCGGTCACTATGCCGTAGGAGCGTACCCTTTCACAAAACGCCAGCTTCGTATAGGACGCCCCATGTATAACCCTGAGTGGTATTTTTCGGGATAGGTTTCCCTCTGGCCTGTCATGGAGCGGCTTGCTATTTCCCGATGCAAAAGCTGCTGAAGATGATGTCGAGCAAATCCTCGACATCGACGCGGCCCGTGATGCGGCCCAGCGAACGAACGGCAAGGCGCAAATCCTCGGCGCTCAACTCTGTTTGCGTGGCGGAAAGAGCACTTTGCAAAAAGCGCTGACATTCTTCCAAGGCCAAGCGATGGCGCAGACGGGTCAACGAAGGCTGCGCAGTCGGCATAAAGCGGCGATCAATTTCATGGATCAGTTTGGCGGTCAACTCGGTCAGCCCCTCGCCTGTTTTGACGGAGAGGGAGAGGGGGGAGACGCTGTCGGTCTTTGCAAGAAGAGGGGGCGGCGCAGAACCCAGATCGCTCTTATTCACCACCACCAACGCAGCGCCATCGAGAAGAGCGAGGGTGTGCGGGTCGGGCACGGCGGCACTGCCATCAAAGAGAAGTATTTTGAAGTCCGCTTGATCGGCCCGGGCGAGGGCGCGACGCACCCCTTCGCTCTCGATCGCATCGGCGCTTTCGCGAAGCCCCGCAGTATCCACCAGCGAGACGGGATAGCCGCCCAGATCCAGCTGAACCTCGATCACATCACGGGTCGTACCAGCGATGGGGGAAACAATGGCCGCCTCTCGCTGTGCTAACGCATTCAAAAGGCTAGATTTTCCGGCATTCGGCGCGCCCAAAATGGCCACCGTGAAACCCTCGCGCAGCCGCTCGCCACGGTGATTGTCGTTCAGGTGCGCGGTCAGCGCCTCCAGAACTTCGCGCACGCCCGCTAATCGTTGCGCGGCGATATCGGGCGGGATTTCTTCATCCGCAAAATCAATTTCGGCCTCGATAAAGGCCAGCGCGTGGGTCAGGCGATCCGCCCAGTCGTGATAGAGCGCGCCCAAAGCGCCATCCATCTGGCGCAAGGCTTGGCGGCGCTGCGCGGCTGTTTCGGCATCGATCAGATCGGCGATGCCTTCGGCCTCGGTCAAATCCATCTTGCCGTTTTCAAAGGCGCGGCGGGAAAATTCGCCCGCCTCGGCCAGCGCGAAGCCGTCAAGGCGGCAAAGATTTTCGATCACGGCCTTGATGATCGCGCGTCCGCCGTGAAGATGCAGCTCCACCACATCTTCTCCCGTGAAACTATGCGGGGCGGGAAACCATAAGGTCAGCGCGTGATCGATCAGCTCTCCCGTGGCAGGGTCGATGACATCGCGCAAACTGGCGCGGCGTGGCTCCGGTTGCGTAGCGGGACGGCAAAGTTTTTCAAACACCGCGGCGGCGCGAGCCCCCGATACGCGCACGACGGCCACCCCCGCCCGTCCGAGCGCAGAAGATAAAGCGACGATGGTGGGGGGGGCGGAGGGCAACGCTGTCACTGCTTTCTTATGCCGAACGGGGACTCTAAATAAACCCACGTGAAAACCAGAGGAACAAAAGTGGAAAACTCGGCAACGTTAAGATCGGGATCAATGCGGGACAAGGTAACGGGCTCTAGGCGTCCGCGATCATCGATTGCATACCCAACAACACCGCTAACCTGCTCTGTCTTGGCGTAGGAAACTCTAATAGTAACCGGTTTTTCCAACGCCTGAACGCCGCCAAAATCAATGACTGCAACCTGACCAGAGGGCGTCCCCGTGTTCAGCTTAAGTGTCCCGTTATTATAACCAATCGTTATTTTTCCGTCACGAGGGAAGGCGCCGGCGGGAACATCTAAGACAAGCCCGTCCAAAGGGGTTCCCGATTGCTGCACGGCAAGGGCGGCCCCTTTTGCCCCAATGTCTTTTTGAAGCACCGATTGCGTAGAGCCAAAGGCATACTCTGCCGCCCCGTCGGCTCCAGCGTGGGCGCTGTGCCCGCACAACAAGGCCAGTCCCAGCATTATAGAAAAGAAGACATGAACGGCTTTGTGTCGTGCGGCGCTGTTCATTTCACGTCCTTCTCTTCTGCTCTTTACGCCGCGTCGGACTTGTCCTTCATCGTGATGGCCGTATTGGCCGTGTTCACGACGCCGGACATCATGCTTTGCACCTGACCCCAAAACATTTTTTGCAAATTCTCGGCGCCTTGCATGCTGGCGGGAAGCCATGTTTGCACCATCGCATCAGGGCTCATCGCCTGAATGTTGTCGAGCATGCGGCGCTCAAGGTCAGCCATCACGGCGGCCTGCATCGGCTGCACATCGGGCAGGCCCAGAAAGACGCGCGCTTCTTCGGGGGTGCATTCGACGTTGACGGTGACTTTCATGGGGGCGACCTTTCGCATTTTTTGGCAGCGGTTTTTTGTGTGTGCATCATAGGATAAATCTTCGCCAACTTCAACCGCGCCATCGCCTCCCCACTTGCTGAGCGAAACAAGGTCGCTTAGGATAAAGACCATGTCCTTTCTGAAGCCCCTCTCCCTCGTTCTTGTCGTCTCTTTGCAGTTCTTGTTTGTGTTCCTTTATCTGGGGCACGAGCGGGCGATCGATTTTTGGGACTATGCCATGTATCCGAACATGGCCTTGGAGCAATGGGCGAACGGGGATTGGCGCAGCCTGTGGCAAAGCTTCGATCACAAATATAATCTGCTGTTTACGATCCCTTCCCTTCTGACATTTTCGCTCTTCGAGCCCTCGCGCCTTGTTTATATCCTGACCAATTTTGTCGTCTATGGCGTGGCCTATCAACTGGGCGCGGGCTTTTTGCTGCGCCAGCTGTTCGGGTTCTCGTGGACGAAGGCCCTGCTTCTTGCCTTCGCCGCCTGTTCGCTGGTACCGTTTCTTTGGTATCCATTATTGCAAGGCTATCCCGATATGGGCGGGGCGGCGATGCTCGTGTTTGCGCTGGCGCTGGCCAGTGGCCCCACGCGCCGCGTGAAACACGCGCTGGGCATCGGTGCGCTTGTGGGGCTTTCCATCGTTTTTCGCCGCCATTACGCCTATGCTGGCATGGCCGTTCTGCTGGCGGGGGTACTGATCGATCTTCCCACATGGAAAACGCGCGGGTTTTGGGTCCATCACGCGCTGCGCGGCGCGGCGGCGCTGGCCACGCTTGTGGTCATCGAGCCCGTCCATTTCCACGAGATGATCACGACGAGTTATATCGATCTGTATCAATCCTATGAGCGCCCTGCCCTCTATTTTATCCATCTCACCCTCGCCCATGCGGGCCTCGTGCTGATCGCCGCGGCTGGCGCGGGTTTGTTCTTTGCGTGGAAAGGTGCCGCAACGAACAGGGCGGGTCTCGCCTTTGTTCTGCTCACGGCCTTTCTGTGGCTGTTGATCTGGGTGCTGGGCCCCGTACAGGTCGGACAGCATTATTTGGTCAAGCTTCTGCCGCCGGTGTTTATCGTGGGCGTTGTTGGGTTGGTTGTTTCGCTTAAAAATCGGTCACGGTTTCTGTTGCCGCTTGTGATTGGTGGGCTGATTGCCAATGCCGCTTATTGCTTTTGGCTGGCACCGCGCTTTGAGTATCCGAGCGAGCCGCCCTCCCTTTCATTGTTCGGCACGCCACGCCCGCCTTGGGTGCGCACGGACATTGAAGATCTCGCGGCGCTCGCGCAGTATGTGGCCAGCACAACGACAAACAAAGACCGCATCGCCGTCAGCGGCTCGTCCTTCGTGTTTAATCAGGATCTCGTACGCGCGGTCTATACCGATGTGTTGCGCGACGTCGCGCCCGCCTATCGCTTTATCCCCGCGCCGGAAAGTGATGGCGATCAGGACCCGCCCCTTCATGTTTATGCGGCAGCGAATGTCTATCTTGTCTCCACGCCCGCGCAGTTCCATCTAGATCCCAAACGGCAGAAAAATGTCGCCGCGCTGGCCGCCCAGTTCCCCCCACCGGCTTCTTTGGAAAAACTTTTCACCAAAGACGAGCGCGTCTTCGAGATTCAGGACGGCGTGAAAATTTCTGTCTGGCGGCGCAAGCCTTGGACGCCAGCGGCGCTGCATGAGGGTCTTTCGAATATTCGTCGCCTCACCCCGTTTGATCAAGTTTGGGTTTTCACCCAAGGTGGCACACAATCGGCGTTTGATCCCTTACCAAAAGGCAACGCGGAAAAGGGGTCGTCGGTGCGGGTTTTGCTGTCTTCGCTGGAGCCTTCGGCCACCCTGTTTTTGGATCAACCTTTGCCCGTTGGTCACTATCGCCTTGGCCTGACCGCGCAAAAGCAGGACAACTGCCCTTCCCTTCGAATAAAAGGGCTCCTGCAAACAAGGGGTGGGGAGACGCTGGCGGAGCAGGCCGCGACCCTTGATTTGACCACCTCCCTCTATTATTTCCCCTTTGTTGTCAGTGGGTTGGGCGGGGCGTTTTTGTCCCTTCATATTGAAAGTGCTGGCCTTTCCGGTTGTTTGCTCGCACTGCATGGTGTGCGCGTAGAAACAATGAATCCTTAGGATTTGTGCCTTATAATAAAGACTTATTGCCTCACCGGCTTTTTGCTTTGTTATTGAGGAGCTGATGTCTCTGCCCCCGCTACATTCTTTTGATAAAGCCCCGATTGAAACCATCGCCGCGCTCCCCAATGGCGGCAACGGCGCGGGACTTATCATCATCGATGACGGATTGATGCCAACCGAGCGGATGGCCTCGCTGTGTGATGACTTCGCGCACGAAGGCTATATTGCGCTCAACCCCCGCCTGATCAACGTTGAAGACGCCGCGCCCGATCCCGAAAAATCTGTGCGCGACTTGCTCGCAGTGCTCGCATATATGCGCAAGCTACCCGGTTGCGGCGGCAAGGTCGGCGTGCTTGGATTTGGTTTCGGTGGATTGTTGGCCTTTTTGATGGCCTCGCGCTGCGATGTGGATTGCGCCGTGGGGTATGGCTGCAACGGCATCGGGCCTTATGCCGACGAGGTGTTCGACATTCGACGTCCCGTCCTCTTGCATCTGGGTGTTCCGGAAGCGCCGCAGGAAGCGGCTCAATCCGCGCGCCTGATCCGCTCGTTAAAACGAAGCGAAGACGTGACGCCCCTTCTTTACGATGGTGTCTCCGAAGGATTTTTCCGTATCGAGCAAAGCGGCTTTAACGCCGAGGCCGCGCGCGCTGCGCATCAGCAAACCATGGCGTTTCTCGCGGAACATCTGAACGGATAAAGATCAGCCCGCGCGCTTCCATAAAGCATTTTTGATTTTGGCCAGCCACTCTTCGTGCGCGGCCATTTCATCGGGCGGAACAAGGTGCTCACGCGGCTGGCGGAAGGTTCGCTGCGCCTGCTCCTGCTCCATCGCAGCGCTTTGCGCGCTGGCTTCTGTTGCCCCCATCAAGGCGGGCTGCCGTCCGCCGCAAAGCTCCAGATAAACTTCGGCCAGAAGCCGCGCATCCAAAAGCGCGCCGTGAAAATCGCGGCTGGACAGATCGACACCAAAGCGTTTGCAAAGCGCATCAAGAGAGGCTGGCGCGCCCGGAAACATTTTGCGTGCCATCGGCAAGGTATCAACGGCACGGCTCATGGGCAAAGTGCGAAACCCGTGACGGGTCAGCTCGGCGTTCAGGAACCCCATATCAAAGGGCGCGTTGTGGATGACCAGCGGATCGCCGCCAATGAAATCCGGAAACGCATCGACCTCGCCCGCGAAAACAGGTTTATCGGCTAGAAACTCGTTGGTCAGGCCGTGCACGCGCGAAGCCTCGGCTGGCACGTCGCGCTCAGGGTTTAAATAGCGGTGAAAGACGACTCCCGTCGGCAGGAAGTTGATAATCTCGACGCAGCCGATTTCAACCAGCCGGTCGCCGTTCAGGGGGTTGAGGCCTGTGGTTTCCGTATCCAGAACAATTTCGCGTTTTTTCATTTCGTTTCCTGACTCCAGCGTTTCCACAACTCTTCGATGGCCTGCCGTGCCTGTTTTTTGCTGACATCCATATCCAGCGCAGCGTCGGCCAGCTGACGCGTCTTGGCAATAGGCCATTGGCGCGCGCGCACGGCACGCAGTTTCGTCGCCGTCATGTTCTTGCGTTTGAGCACGCGTTCTTTTTGCGTGGCGGCGCTTGTATAGACGCAAAGCGTCTTGTCACACGCGCTGTCAGCGCCCGTTTCGAAAAGCAAAGGAATGTCGAGGACAACGCCCTCGCGCTTGTCCTTCTTGGCCGCACGAACAAAGGCATCCCGCGCCCGCCAAACCAGCGGGTGCAAAATGCCTTCCAGTATTTTTGTTTTTTTCGGTGTGGCAAAGGCGGCGGCGAATAACGCGCGGCGATCGATCCATCCATGAAGAATACAGGGCGGAAACTCTGTTGCGATTTGTTTCATGACTGTTTTGTTATCGAGCAGCAGATGGTGCACGCAAGCATCGGCATCAAAGACGGGCAGGCCCAGCGATTCAAAGGCCTGCGCAGCGGTGCTTTTGCCCATGCCGATGCCGCCCGTAATGCCGATGACTAAAAAGTTTTTCTTTTTCATGGTACCTCTAACAAGTGCGCGCGAAGGGCAGGGGTCACTTCCGGCATCTGGCCAAACCAAGCGGCGAAACCGGGGACGGCCTGATGAAGAAGCATGCCCAAACCATCGACGGTTTTAAGGCCGCGTGCTTTTGCCGTCTTCAGCAGCTCTGTTTCAAGCGGCACATAGACAATGTCCGTAACCATCGCGCCGGCGGGAAGCGGGGCAAGGTCAAGAGATAAAGCGGGCTGCCCGGCCATGCCCAGCGAGGTGGCGTTGATTAACAGATCCGCGCCTTCCAGCGCCCTTGCGCTTTGATCCCAAGAGAAGACGGAAAAAACATTATCGCCAGACAGATCGGCGCATAGTTTTTTTGCGCGCTCCTGATCGCGGTTGACGAGCCGGATATCCACTGCCCCCATATCCTGAAGCGCCACGATAACGGCGCGCGCCGCGCCGCCCGCGCCCAGCACGGTTGCTGTAAAACCGGAGGCAGTCGGGGCAAAACCACCGGCTAAAATATTTTGCGCAAAGCCATAAACGTCGGTGTTTTTCCCCAGCAAGGAGCCGTCCGACTGAACGATCACCGTGTTCGCCGCGCCTACGCGCCGCGCGAGAGGATCTATATGATCAAGGATTCCCATCGCCAGTTCTTTATGCGGAATGGTCAGATTTACGCCACGAAAACCCAAGACGGGCAGGGCGCGCAAGGCCGCGTTCAGTTTTGCCGGATCAACGGCTAGCGGCAGATAAGCACCATCGATCCCGTGCTGATGAAGCCAAAACCCGTGCAAACGCGGGGATTTGGAATGTTTCACCGGCCAGCCCATCACGCCCGCCAATCGGGCTTCTCCTGTCAGCGCGGGGATCATGGCTCTTTATCCTTTTCCTCTTCTTTTGGGCCATCCATCTGGTCAGTGGCCATCTTCGCGATTTCTCTTTCCATATTGCGCTTGTTTATCAGCATCATGATCTCGGCGGCGGTTTCTTCGATGGAACGACGCGAAACGTCGATGACGGGACATCCTAGCCGCGCAAACAACCGCCGCGCCTCCAAGACTTCTTGCTGAACCTTTTCTATATCGACATAATTGATCTTGTCGTTGTCTTGCAGAAAACGAACGCGCGTCTTGCGCGTTTCAACCAGCGATTCAACATCTTTCGTCAAGCCCACAACCAGCGGCTTTACTAAACGAAAACTGGCAATATCAATTGGGATTTCGGGCACAATCGGCACATTGGCCGCGCGAATGCCGCGATGAGACAAATAGATACAGGTAGGCGTTTTTGAGGTGCGTGACACACCCAGAATAACCACGTCGGCGTCGTTCAGCTTTTCCATCTGGTTGCCGTCATCCAGCGACATGGCATAATCCATCGCATCGATGCGGGCGAAATAATCAGCGTCCAGCACATGCTGTTTACCCGGATTCTGGCCGGACTGCATCCCGAAATGATTGGCCATCACCGACAAGATCGGCTCCAGCACCGCATAAGAGGTAATCCCCATTTTGCGGCATTGGTCATTGAGCGCTTTACGAAGGGCCTCGTCGACAAAGGTATAAAGCACAAGCCCCGGCCATTGACGAAGTCCTTCAATGACAAGATCTAATTGCCTTTTGTTGCGGATCAGACTCCAGAAATGCTCCTCGACATGGACATGATCGAACTGCACAAGGCAGGCGCGCGCCAGATTATTGATGGTTTCACCCGTCGCGTCGGAAACAAGATGGACGTGAAATGTCTTTTTTTCGATTTTGTTCACTCTTTTTTTACCATTGGCGTGTTATGGGGATAACTCAGATTGCCGGAGCTTCCGGTTTAAATCAATGCCCGTTGTCGGCTATTTATCCACGAAGTCAGAAATTCCGCATATCTTTTTCCACGGGTCTGTGAAAAAGGGGAATAACTCTATCTAATCTTATCCCCTTTATCCACAGAAAGATCCACTTTTGATTTTTATGATGTTTAATCTCTTATTAACAATTTTGTCCTTTTGCGAGAGGTGAGGTTCTCTATAATAAGGATGGGGATAAAAAGCCCCAAACTTGGTAAAAAAAATGATCCCCACTTCCCGACCACCCAACTCTCTACTACTATAATTATATTATAAATATATAAGGGAAAAGATCCGTGTATGAAAATGCAAAGCCTGTTCTTCAAGCATTAAGCGGTCAAGTGGGTGGGCGTCTTCCCCTTTGGCTGATGAGACAGGCTGGCCGTTATTTGCCCGAATACAGACAACTGAGAAAACAGGCGGACAGCTTTATCGATTTTTGCCTAAAGCCTTCTCTGGCCGCCGAGGCAACCTTACAGCCTCTTAAACGGTTCGATCTGGATGCCGCCATCCTGTTTGCCGATATTCTGCTGATCCCCCACGCGCTCGGTCAGCGGATGGCGTTTATCGAGGGCGAAGGCCCGCGGCTGGAAGCCATCGATGGCGGCGCGGCGATCCAGCAGCTGGAATACCGCGAAGAGAAAATCGCGCCCGTTTTCGAAACGGTTCGCCGCGTGAAGCCAGCCTTAGGCGCGGCGCAAACGCTGATCGGGTTTTGCGGCGGGCCTTGGACGGTTGCGTGCTATATGATTGAAGGCCGCTCAAAAATCGATTTCACCTTGGCAAAGATGGCCGCCACGGCGCACCCGCAATTGCTTGATGCCTTGCTTGAAAAGATAGAGGACGCATCGTTGCAGTATCTTTTGGGACAGATCGAAGCTGGCGCGCAAGTGGTCCAGATTTTTGAAAGCCACGCGGGACAATTGGTCGGCGCGACGTTTGATGAATTCGTTATTCAGCCGACACAGCGTCTTGTTGCCGGCCTTCGCGCCAAACATAAGGGTTTTCCAATCATCGGGTTTCCGCGCGGCGCGTCGCTGCCGGATTATAAACGTTTTGCGTTGGAAACGGGCGTGACGTGTTGCGGCATTGATCAGGCGACGCCGCTGTTTTTTGCCAAAGAAGAATTGCAACCGCATGTGTGTGTGCAGGGCAACCTGTCCCCCAATCTGTTGCTGGAAGGCGGCGCGCCTATGATCAACCAGACGCGCGCGATTTTATCGCAACTTGGTGATCGGCTGATTTTCAATCTGGGCCATGGCTTAATTAAAGAAACACCGCTTGAAAATGTTGCGGCGCTCGTCGACTTCGTTCACGGGTGGAAAAAACAGCCATGAAAACAGCTGTCATTCTGTTTTCCATGGGGGGGCCGGCCTCGCTTGACGCGGTGAGGCCCTTTTTGTTTCGTTTGTTTATGGATCCGGCCATTTTGCGGGTGCCGTTTATCCCGCGCTTGATGTTGGCTGCTTTCATAACGTTTCGACGCACCAAAGAAGCGAAGAAGAACTATCAACAAATGGGCGGACACTCGCCGCTGCTTGAAAACACGCAAGCGCAAGCGCAAGCACTGGAAAATTTTTTGAATAAACCAAACGAAGGTGCGTATCGTTGCTTTGTGGGGATGAGTTACGCGCCGCCGTATATTCGGGAGACGGTCGCAGCGGTTAAAAATTACGCACCGGATCGTATCGTTTTACTCCCGCTTTACCCACAATTTTCCACAACGACAAGTGCGTCGGTCTTGCGTGACGCGAAGAAAGAACTTCTCGCGCAGGGTCTTGGACAAACGCCCGTTAGCACCATCGATAATTTTTGTGAAGAGGGTGGCTTCATCACGGCGACGCGCTCTCTCGCGCAAGAGGCCGCCAGACGCGCACAGACGCACGGTGAGCCAAAATTTTTATTCTCGGCACACGGGCGGCCCCTTTCGATTGTGGCTGCGGGCGACCCCTATCCGGCGCAGTGTGGGCAAACGATGGAAGCCGTCTTGCGCGGGTGGGAAGGGGAGAAGCCAACCGATCCCGTTTTATGTTATCAAAGTCGTGTGGGGGGAGGCGAATGGCTTCAACCCTATACGCTTGCCGAAATGATTTCGGCGGCGCAGGCGAAGAGGCCGATCGTTGTTGTTCCTCTGGCATTTGTTTGCGAGCATTCCGAAACGATTGTCGAACTTGGGCTGGATTACAAAAAAAAGGCATTGGAGGCCGGAACCCCTTTCGTCGAAATCGTGCAAACAGTTGGTGTGGCTCCCGTTTTTATCGAAGGGTTAGCCCATCTGGTGCAAAAAAGCGCCGGAAACACCCGAGAAAACCTATAAAAAAGCAGGAATCATGGCGTTAACTATAAATAATTTTTGACTTTTGCCCCCGAAAACATTAAAGAGAATGCCTATCGGGACGGTATTTTTTTCCGGCAACGGACAATCCCACCTCTTCCCCGATCTTCTCACCTCAGCATGAAATGTCAGCCCGCCCATTCAGCGGAAAAACTGTCCAAACACAGCTTTTGACTTTGGTGCGAGTTTCTAACGAAACGAGAAAATCCATAAACCATCAAGCTCATTGAAAGACATCTAAGGAATCCTAATGAATTTACGCGAATTAAAAGCCATGACCCCCGCTGCGCTTTTGGCCTTTGCCGAAGAGCATGAGATCGAAAACGCCGCCGCGATGCGCAAACAGGAAATGATGTTTGCGATTTTAAAAGCGCAGGCCGAAAAAGGAAATGCCATCTACGGTGAAGGCGTGCTGGAAGTGTTGCCTGACGGCTTCGGCTTTCTCCGTTCACCAGAATCCAACTATCTCGCCGGACCTGATGATATCTATGTTTCGCCCAGCCAAGTTCGCAAATTCAGCCTGCGCACCGGCGACACGGTCGAAGGCGAAATCCGCGCCCCCAAGGAAGGCGAACGTTACTTCGCGCTCCTCAAGGTCGGCAGCATCAATTTCGAAGACGTTGAAAAAACGCGCCATCGCATCGGCTTTGACAACCTCACGCCGCTCTATCCCGATCGTCGCTTGCTTTTGGATATGCAAGATCCGACCAAGAAAGAATACACAACGCGCGTGATCGATTTGATCGCGCCGCTGGGCATGGGACAACGCGCCCTGATCGTTGCGCCGCCGCGCACCGGTAAGACCGTGATGCTGCAAAACATCGCGCACGCGATTACCAAGAACAACCCCGATGTGTATCTGATCGTCCTTTTGATCGACGAACGCCCTGAAGAAGTCACGGACATGGCGCGCTCGGTCAAGGGCGAGGTCATCAGCTCGACCTTCGACGAACCCGCCTCGCGTCACGTTCAGGTGGCCGAGATGGTGATCGAAAAGGCCAAGCGCCTTGTCGAACACAAGCGCGATGTCGTCATCTTGCTGGATAGCATCACGCGCCTCGCGCGCGCCT
>DNGD01000055.1:0-3452 GCA_003486725.1 Rhodospirillaceae bacterium | reverse complement strand
GAAGAATTCAAGGGCACCGGCAACTCGGAAATCATTCTGGATCGCAAACTGTCGGATCGTCGCTCCTTCCCCTCCATCGACATCACGAAGTCGGGCACGCGCAAGGAAGAGTTGCTGGTCGACAAGGCCACGATGTCCAAGATGTGGGTTCTGCGCCGCGTGCTGATGCCCATGGGCACCACGGACGCGATGGAATTCCTGCTCGACAAGTTGAAGTACAGCAAGACAAACGTGGATTTCTTTGAATCCATGAACCAGAACACGAATGAAATATCGAAACCGCGTCGCGGGTCGTCTTCCTCTTCGTCAGAGTAAACCGGCCAAACGGCCAAAGAAAAACCCCGCCAGCAACGGCGGGGTTTTTTATTTAGCGACGAAGAAAGACTTAAGCGCTTCCAGCGGGAGCCTGTGCCATCGCGCCGTGCTGCTGCATATACATCGCGGCAAAATCGATGGGGTTGATCAAGACTTGCGGGAAGCCGCCATCGCGCACCGCACCGGCGACGATATTGCGGGCGAAGGGGAAGAGAAGACGCGGTGCTTCAACCAACAAGAACAACTTCACTTGTTCTTCGGGCATTTCCGGCAGGCCGAACACGCCGCCATAGGCAAGCTCGACGATAAAGGCCGTCTTGTCGGCGACCTTGGCCTCAAGCTTCAAAAGAAGCATCACTTCGAAAACATGGGGCTCCAGATTGCGGGTCTGGACATTAACGCCCATATCGAGCGCGGGGGGCGTCGCGCCCTGCGCAAAAATTTGAGGCGCGTTGGGGCTTTCAAACGAAAAATCGCGCACATATTGCGCATGAACAGAAATTTGAACAGGAGCGGGGCCGGTCGCTTCCGCGGAGTTTGGCGATGTTTCGGACATTAAAGGGTTCCTTTTTGATGAAAGAGAATATGGCTTAACATGGCGGAAGATGAAGCACAATGCCGCAGCGGTATGAGCGCAAACATGCTTACCGGTTGCCGTTGCAAAAGGGTCTCGGGCGGGATAAAGTATCAGCCATGGAAACAATGGACATCCTTATTTATGCGGGCATTACCGCCTTTTTGGCGTACCGCCTGTGGTCCGTCTTGGGACAAAAAGACGAGGGCGAGGAAGGCAAACCGCCGCGCCCCAACCCGTTCGCGCGCGCGGATAAACCGAAAGAGGACGAAGACGGTGTGATCGTTCTGGAAGGCCGCGCCCGTCCGGCGATGGACACGGGGCTGAACCAAGCCGGTCATGCGCCAGCGTCTTTGGCTGCTGCACTGGATCAGGTGCGGGCTTTGGATGAAGCGTTCGATGAAAAGAAGTTTTTGGAAGGCGCAAAGATTGTTTTCTCGCGCGTCGTGGCCGCCTTTGCGGCGGGTGATATGACCCCTGTGAAGCGGTTTTTGGATGGCACGATTGCCGCCTCGTTTGAAGAAGCCATGAGCCAACGGAAAGCGGAAGGCCAGAGCCTTGAAAACCATGTCGAGCGCTTTGCGGCCACCGACATCGTCGCGGCGAAAACCCAAGGAACCATTGCCACAATCAGCGTCGAGTTCGTCACGCACCAGATCAATATTCTGCGCGATGCGGCGGGGCAAGTATTGGACGGCGTGGCGCATAAGGCCGAAGAGGTGCGCGACATCTGGGTTTTCCGGCGCGATATGGCCTCCCCTGACCCCAGCTGGCTGCTTATCGAGACGCGGTCATGAAGGCCGCCGCGGCGTGTTGCGCGGTGCTCTTGCTGGCCGGTTGCGCCGTTGTTCCGACAGAAGAAAAGCCAAAACTCGTTCGTGCCAGCTTTAACGATATGGCAGGTTGGCAGCGGGATGCCGCGCTGGAGGCTCTTTTGGCCTTTCAAAAATCTTGCATGGCGCTGCAGAAAAAATCTCCCGATGCGACCTTTGTTCAAAAGGAAGCGGGCCGTGCGCAGGATTGGCAGAATGTTTGCGCCAATATGCAAGAACGCGCCATTGCCACGGACGATGAAGCTCGGCTGTTTTTTGAAGAGCACTTCACGCCCTATCGGTTTGATGGCACCGAAAAAGGGTTGTTTACCGGCTATTACGAAGCGCAATTGCGCGGCGCGCGGCAGCGCGGCGGGCCCTATCAAACACCGCTTTATACGCGCCCCGAGGATATGCTGACCGCCGATCTGGGTTTGTTCAAGGATTCACTCAAGGGCCAGAAAATAACGGGCAAGGTGCAAGACCGCAGCTTTGTGCCCTATGACGACCGTGCGGCGATTGCGGCGGGCTCGCTGGACAAACGCGCCACACCTTTGCTGTGGGTCGATGATCCCGTCGATGCGTTTTTCTTGGAGATTCAGGGATCGGGTCAAGTGGTGATGGACGGCGAAGATGCCATCCGTGTGGTTTATGACGCGCAAAACGGGCGGGGTTATACGCCGATTGGCCGCGTGCTGGCGGCGCAAGGCGAGATCGAAAAGCCCGTGACGATGCAAAAAATCCGCACGTGGCTGGCGCAGAATCCGGCGCGGGCGCAAGAAATAATGAACCAGAATCCTTCCGTGGTGTTCTTCCGTCAAAGCAAGCGCGACGGAGCGGTGGGGGCGCAAGGTGTGGTGTTGACGCCGATGCGCAGCCTTGCCGTTGATCCCGCCTTTGTGCCGCTTGGCACGCCTGTGTGGCTGGCGAGCGACAAGCACCACCGCCTTGTTGTGGCGCAGGACACGGGCGGCGCGATCAAGGGCGCTGTGCGCGGCGATTTGTTCTGGGGTGCAGGGCGTGAGGCCGAAGCCGGCGCGGGCGAAATGCAAGAGGGCGGCACCTATTATGTGTTGCTTCCGAAATCGGTGAGGCGACCATGAGCGCCCCCGACAATGACGACATCTGGAATCTGTATGCCAAGGGCGTGAAGAAGCTTGGGGAAAAAGAGGCGCCAAAAGAAGCTCCTCCTCTTAAACCCAAGAACAATGCACCGCCACCTGAAATCAAGGAAACGGTCACAGAACAAAACCTACCCGAAGAAAAGATGGAAACGCTGTTGGCCGCGCCTCGTGTGGCAGCTTCCGTTCCTGCCCCAGCCGCCCCTTCTTGCCTGTATGTTCCCCCTGCTCCACCCTCGTGTCCGTGGAAAAAGGAGCCGCTTGATCTGCGCGTTGAGCGCAATATGAGCCTTGGCGACGTGGTGATTGAAGCCAAGCTGGATCTGCATGGCCAGACGGAAGCCAGCGCGTATGACGCGTTCAAAGAGTTCGTTGAAACGCAGAGCAAGCGCGGCAAGCGGATGCTGCTTGTGATTACGGGCAAGGGCGCGGGCGGCGAGTCCGTCCTTCGCGCCAATCTGCCGCGTTGGTGCGACGTGCCGCCGTTTGATAATCTTGTGCTGGCCGTGCGCACCGCGGCGCAACACCACGGCGGTGACGGCGCCTATTATATCTTGCTGAGAAAGAGAAGTGGCTGACAAATTATCGCAGCGTATTTTAGTGCCGTGGCCGCGTCAGCTTAGTTTGACA
>DNGD01000253.1 GCA_003486725.1 Rhodospirillaceae bacterium | reverse complement strand
TTATCTCCGGATTTCGCTAATTATTGCGCAGCGTTGCGAAAAGCTGGTTTTTCCTATCGCTCCGTATGCCACGAGAAGAAAGCCACCGCGCCAGTACACATCGTGCCGGAAACCTTTATGCCGCTTGCGCTTCAAGTCATTTATGGATCGAGCGTTGCGCAAATGATTGCCCCTGAGCGCATCCTCTTGGTGCGTTCGCCCATGTTGGCAAACGGCCTAAAGCAAATATTCGAGCGGCTTTGGGAGACAACCCCGTCAGATGATGCCGATGCTCAAACGCCGGAATCCACGTGTGACGAGCCGTTGAGGGCGTAAGTCAGCCTATCCAGAAAGGATGGGTTTTCGCTTTTGATTGACAGACCGCGCCTATTTGGATAGGTTCTTGGGATTAGGCGGCCAATTGCCGCTCCTTTTACCCAAGGAGATATTCGCATGATCCCTCTCGTTTCCCAACTTTATATGGACATGGCGCACCGCTGCGTGCGCGAAACTTTGACCCTCGTGCGTCAAGGCCGCACCGACGAAGCCCTTGAGGTCGCCGAACTCGCCGTCACGACCTACCACAAGGCCACAGAACGCGCCAAGGACGCCGGACTTGATGCGTTTATTGTCGTGGCCATGCGCGCGCCACACCCGTCCGAACCGCGCGTCGCGGGGCAAGCATGAGCCTGTACGAGCGGATCCGTCGCAGCCTGTCCCGCGCCCTACGCCAACAATGGCGCTGGTGTAAGACAAACTGGACTGGGCGTTAATGCGTGTCGCACCCGCCCATGGATTTTTCATCAACAAAGAAACCTCTCTACGTTGTCGCTGACTTTTTGGCCGTGGCCATATTGCGCAAAATTGCGAGAGAAAACGGTAGATCCCGCGCTGAAGAACTGGACTTCGCGGGCGAAGGAAGCATGTGTGAAGAAGAAAAACAAACACACAGAGAGAGGAAGCCATGACGCCGATTATGCGCCAGATCAAGGAGCTTCAAGACAAAAGTTTCGCCGAGCTTAAGCAACTTTGGCAAGACTATTACCAAGCCGAGCCACCACCCTACCGCCGTGGCTTTATGGCCCGTGCTTTGGCTTACCGCATTCAGGAACTAACTTATGGCGGATTGTCCGGCAATGCGGAGAACCGTCTGACCCAACTTATTGCCGATGCCAAAGGATCAAAAACAAAAAGACGTTTGGCTCCGGCCAAGATCCCCGTCGCGGGCACGCGCCTTGTACGAGAATGGCGCGGGGAGCGCCACGAGATCATCGTTCTATCAAACGGCTTCGAATACGCGAGCCGTCGGTGGAATTCATTGACCGCGATAGCGCGGCAAATTACAGGAACGCATTGGAACGGGCCTGTGTTTTTCGGCCTGCGGCGAGAACAGGAAAATAACGCTCCACCTGCGGAGGCCGCATGAAAGAACTTGTCGCGCCCCGCCTTCGCTGTGCCATTTACACGCGTAAATCTTCCGAAGAAGGCCTCGACATGGAGTTCAACAGCCTCGACGCGCAGCGCGAAGCTTGCGAGGCCTACATCCTCAGTCAAAAAGCGGAAGGCTGGACGGCACTTCCTGCTAGCTATGACGATGGTGGCTTTTCCGGCGGCACACTGGAGCGCCCTGCACTCAAAAAACTGATGGAAGATATCGAGCGCGGGCTGGTCGACAGTATTGTGGTCTATAAAATAGACCGCTTGTCGCGTTCGCTTATGGACTTCGTGAAGATGGTTGAAGTCTTTGATCGTCACAAGGTGACGTTTGTCAGCATCACACAGTCCTTTAATACCACGACATCAATGGGTCGATTAATCCTCAACATCCTTTTGTCTTTTGCGCAGTTCGAGCGCGAGGTTATCGGCGAGCGCATACGGGATAAGTTTGCGGCCAGTCGCCGAAAAGGCATGTGGATGGGGGGCTGTCCTCCCTTGGGCTATGACGTGATCAGTCGCAAGCTGATCGTCAATCCGCATGAAGCCCTACTTGTTCGGGAAATCTTCGAGTCTTTCACACAGTCTGAATCCTGTGTCGGGATCGTGCGTCAGCTTGGTGCTGCCGGACGCACGACAAAGGCTTGGACGACACAAGATGGTCGCCACCACGAAGGAAAGCACATCGACAAGCAATACATTTACCGGATCCTGCATAATCGGGTGTATCTGGGCGAAGCTGTCCATAAAGGAACGTCCTTCCCCGGCGAACACAAGGCGATCATCGATCCGCCGCTTTGGGACGAGACACACAGAATTCTTGCGCGCGCGCCGCAGACGCGCGGCAATATCAGCCGAACGCGCCAACCGTCGCTTTTACGCGGCCTTGTGTGGTGCAAATGCTGCGGCTCGGCTATGACACCGTCTTCCACGAGCATTCGCGCGCGCGGCGCGTCCTACCGCTATTACGTTTGCGTCAAATCACTTAGAAATGGGCACGAGGCATGTCCCATTCGCTCGATTCCCGCGAACGAATTGGAAAGTGCTGTTCTTTACCAGATCAAAGCGGCTTTCAAAGCGCCCGAACTGGTCGCCATGATAGCCCATTGCATGGGCGAGAGGGATGAAGGCACTGCCTTTGTCACGAAAGGTGAACGCGAGCGCCTTGTGCGCAAAGAACTCAGGAGTTTCGAGGCGCTTTGGGAAGAACTCTTCGTGCCTGAACAACGCAAGCTGCTCATGCAGCTTCTTGAACGGATCGAAGTCTCCGAAGAAGGTGTAAATCTACATCTCAAGAAAAATTGTCTGACCCAATGGGTCACGGAAGCGCAACAACATGGAAACGGAAACGATAATCATCCACCTGCCGCTTAAACCAAGGCGTCGCGCAGGCCGGAAATACCTCATCGCTCCAGACGGCGCGACAACGCCTGCGATGGGTGAAACGCCACAGCTGCAAACAATGCAAAAAGCCCTCGTGCGGGCGCATTTGTGGCGGCAGGAAATTGAAAGCGGCCCCTATGACAGCATTACAGACTTCGCGCGTAAGAACCGCCAAGACGAAGCCTACGTGTTGAGGCAGCTCTCTCTGACTTTCCTTGCCCCCGCCATCATCGAGTCAATTCTCGATAATACCCAGCCGCGATATCTCACGCTGCAGCATTTGTACGAACTAACAACCTTAGGTTGGGATGAGCAGAAACAAAGGATGCGCAGCAGCAATGGTGGATAAAAAAAGCATGCACGTCTGGGTAGATCGGTCACGTGTTATGGTTTACATTGATACCTATAAAGATTCCTCAGATGTTTTGAATTGAAACAAGGGTTCCTAGATACCTTTTATTCTCATCTCTATTTTTCTTCTTGTACAGAAGGGCATCACACACCGACTCGATCTTCGTGCAGAAAATGTCTGCATTAACTCGGGTCATCCACAAGTCACCTTCGGTTGGGTTCTCACGATTGGTACTTTGCCACTGCATCTCGTCGTTCAAAGGGTGTTCAGGTCGAAAAGGATGAATATTAAAAATCTTATGATCAACTTGCGTTATCCATGCGGCCCCAACCTCAGTAATGGCACCCCATGATACCTTAGTATTCTGGCTCGTTACAAAAAGAACAAATATTTTCTGGGCGGAGTAGCTTTCAACAAAAAATTCCCTCAAATATTCATATACTTTCCGTTCTTCAGGGACACGGCATATTTCATCATCGCAATTAGTGTATAAAATATCATCCGCAGGGACATTGTTGTATAGAAGCATTTGATAAACTATGTCGGAAAAAGGTTTATCGGGATACGTCTGGCTAATGAGCACCTTCTTCTTTTGAGAATCCACCATAGTTTTGATGCCCAAATCTGGGCTATTTTCATTGATTGAATCCAATATAGCTTTTTCAATAGCCTGCTGGGATATGTTTCCTCCAAGTTCGGCAATCCTATTTGCTGCTCCTTTACTTGCTTTTTTGCGAAACCCATCCATCGTTTGTCTTAATTTTTCCTCGTCCTTTCGCAACAGCTCTTCTTTCTTTTCTTTCTTCTTTGCCTTACCAAGATCCGTGAAAAAATCACGTTTTTTGAGAATATCAGCCAGCAATTCCTTTCTGACATAATCAAGAACAGCTATATAGCGTGGGTCATCAGATTTATAGCCTTGCCTGTTACTCAAGGCCATATCTGGCAGCTCAGATAATTCAAAAAGATCTACATGAAGTTGGCCAACAACATAGACTTCGTTCAGTTTGTTTTGGCCAACGACTGGGAGGATGTTGAACTCTCCCATCTTCTTATTGGCGAATATAGAGATGAAATTATCAGGAAAGTCCGTCAATTCAACTTTGCGTCCTCGAGTTGACTTATATGTACCAATCCAACCATTAATCTCTAACGTATATTCGTGGTTATTACCCTGATTGTCCATCATAGAAATAGGAGTTGTCTTTGTTTCTTTTGCGACAATCAAACTGGATCTTTTCGAAGGGTATATATCGGAAGGAACTAGCTCGCAAAGAGATGAAAAACCATTTCCTAGGGTGATCAGTGCACAAAGTTCTGTCATGATGTGCTTGTCGAAATCCTCTATGACAATAGATTCGGAACCTCGAATGACGTGAATGCGGAAATCTGGACTGATTAGAGGGAATATTTTTAAGAGATTACGCTCTACAGCATCCAGCGTTTTATGAAGTCGGTACTGAGGATTCCGCATAACGATGGCCGACCCATGATTCTCGACATAATCAAATAAGATGTCTGGCTCAGAAATTGGCCTTAGTTTTTTGTCTTCATCTGGGTGTCGCGAAAGGACAAACCCAGACTTTTCTCCATCGGCCACTGTTAAAATATCGACATTTTCCGACACGGATAAGGCCGCCAATTTCCCAACGCCTTTTCGACCCATCTTGCGGCGCATTCCAGATTTTGAAAAAGATTGTTCTTCTGTATTGCGCGAGACCCCTGCAATATTCAAGTAATTCGTAATATCCCCGCCCTCATAGGACATACCGTGTCCATCATCTTCAACACGGATATCATCTTTATTTGAAATGATATAGACGTTCTTTGCATCCGCATCATATGCATTGGCAATCAATTCGGCCAAGACGTAGTAGATATTTGTATAAAGATTTGGCCCCAACAGTTCCAATATTCGTGGGTCAATATTTAATTCGTATTCTTTCATCGCATACTCCTTGCTGGCATTATGCTCGTCTTTTTGCCCTCATCTTTATCGTTCTCTTGGTCGCGTTCGAAACATGTTTCAGAAGACTTGCTCCAATTACCTCCCCGAGAGTAACGGGCACAGCATTGCCGATCAATCTTCCTATTGATTTTTGGCAGACCTGCTCCCCCGGAGGGACAAACTCGTAATCTGGTGGGAAACTTTGAAGAATAGCGCCTTCTCTCAAGGAAATGGCTCTGTCTTGTTTTGGATGCCCAAATCGACCATTACCAAATCCGAAGAATTGGGTCGTCATCGTCGGCGCTGGATCATCCCAAGCCATACGGCCATAAACACTCGCATAAGTTTTACCCGACGCTTTCTTGTGACAGTCTGCCACCAATCCTTTAGGCCAGTCGCGCCAAGTTCCTCCTGGCTTCGAAGCCTTTATTCGCCGCATATTAATTTCAGAGAGTGCGGAACACTGATGCAGGGGATCTTTCGAGTGGCTCGTTCCGGCTTTGATGGGGGGGAGAGCGCCGATCGACTTCCTAACGGTCTTAGGTTTCTTGCCGAACTCAGATGATGAAAGCAGTGAGATCGGGCCAAGCTTAGAGGCAAGCAACACCAAGCGATTACGCTGTTGAGGGACGCCATATTCAGCACAATTAACGATCTGATACGAGACTGCGTATCCGTTTTCCTTAAGGCTGGCTACAAATTCGTCGAAGACATTCTGCTCAATGAGCCGAGGCACATTTTCCATCGTCACCAAATCGGGTGAAATTTCATCCACGAGTCTCGAAAATTGTAGTAGAAGCCACCATCTCTTATCAGATTCTGTCGCCTTGTGGTTATAAGTAGAAAAAGTTTGGCACGGAGCACACCCAGCAAGGAGTTTTATCCCGTTTTTTGTGTAGTAACGCCCAAGCTCGTTGGCTTCCAGCTCTTCCACCGATTTGAGTAGGAATTTGGAGTTATTGTTGGCTGTATAGGGATATTCACAAATTGGATCTATATCCACGCCAAGGCGCACATCAATACCAGCCTTCGCAAGACCATGTGTTAGTCCTCCTGCACCGCAAAACAAGTCGACGGCATAAATTTTTCGTCCCAGCCTCGTTCTGACTTTTGCCTGTGATCTGCTTTTCATTTTTAGAAACCCTGCCTGCGCCTTCCTTGACCGATAGTCTGGATATAAAACATGAAGATATCCACTTAATGGCTGTCAGGTTACCTTTTGCTCTGTGGGTTATCAAACGCTTTTAGTGGTTTAGACCATCGGCTTGATGATGTTGAATCACATATACAACACATCTCATCCGCCTACCGTTTGAGCAAAAACGAAAAAGTGGGCTAAGTCATTGACGGATTAGGAACTGGACTTTTCTCTAAAAGTCCAGTTACCACAGAGAGAAGTGGCCCAGAGAGAGGGCAAAAAGGGTGTTTTGGGGTGAATTTGGGGTGCGCGGAGTCCAGTTACAAAATGCAAAAACGCCGCATTTCCTTGCGTTTTTGCGCCACGCTTACAAAACGGAGAATCCCGTTTTGTAACAGTAATTGGCGGAGAGGATGAGATTCGAACTCACGATGCAGTTTGACCCGCATAACCGCTTTCCAGGCGATCGCCTTCAACCACTCGGCCACCTCTCCGCACCTATGCTTTGCGCACAGGTCGCCTGTTTAACGTTTTTGGCTGGCAAAGGAAACAGTTTTTTCTGGGACTCTTTGCGGGGGACTTTGGTTAATGGCCTTCTCGTTCGCGGTTTTGGTCAGCTATCCCGTTTTATTAAGGGTTTTCGACCCCTCCGGTGCCTTTGCCTCCAAGAAACTATTTGAAGAGGCCGCGAAATCGACCTATCACAAAAGGATACCTTTGTTCATTAGGCAGCGCGGATAGTGGCCATGCATAAACTCACAGCTATTTTCAAAATTGGAACAGACGCCCTTTGCAAAAAGGGTCTGCCCAACAAGCTTGTTTTGGACCCCTTTGTTCGCCAAATCGCGACGCTTCGCCACGAGGGGCACAACGTTGTGATTGTTTCGTCTGGCGCCGTTGAAGTGGGTCTGCATAAAATGGGCAAGAAACGAAGCCCGTGGCTGACTCCTCTTGATAAAGCCGAGGCCGCAGGTGTTGGCCAACCCATCCTTATCGACAAATGGTACAACCGTTATTTGGAGAAACACGGGCTTTGCGCCGTCCAGACGCTTCTGGAAAACATGCACTTTTCGATGAAGGACAATCAGCCGCGCTATAACTTCCGCGATCTTCTGATGCACACCTTTGCCTCGCACGTCGTCGTTCCGGTTTTGAACGAGAATGATCCGGCATCACGCGTCGAACTTATCCGCCTTGATCAAAGTGATCCCAACAAAATTGCCGACAACGATATGCTGGCGGCGGGCGTAGGGAATCTGGTCGATGCGGATATCATCGTGACAGTTTCCACGCATTGCGTCCACACGAAGCACCCCAAGGAGGCCGGCGCGGAGCCCATCCCTTTTATCAACCTTGCCTGCCCCAATCATAATATTGAAGGGCTGGGGATTTTGATGGGGGGCGGCTCAAAGGGTGGTACAGGCAGCATGGACACCAAAGTCGATTCACATGCGAGCTTCATCCATGGCGGGCCGTGCGGAAAACGCTCTGGCTATGTTATTTCCGCCAAAGACGTGATCGAGAACGAAGGCCTCCTTCGCGCCATGCGCGGCGAAGAGGTCGGAACGCACATCGTCTGCCGCAAGGTCAAAGGCACCCGCCCCGTTTGCGTCCCCAAACAGCTGGCCGGATGCCGTCGCTAACAACTTTCCACAATATCGACCACCGTCTCCCACAACAGCGCGAGGTCGGCCGCGCGGCTAAGGCGGTGGTTGCCGTCCTTGATCAGCGTCACGCGCACATTTGGCTGCTCGATATGGGCGGCAAGCTTCAGCGCCGTTTGCCACGGCACATCCTCGTCTTGCTGCCCTTGCAGCAACCTCACCGGCGCATCGATCTTAAGCGGCTGGCGCAAAACAAGCTGGTTCGCCCCATCTTCCATCAAGCGCCGCGAGATCGGCAGACGATCATCCGGCTGGCCTTCCGGCGGCGCGGGGATTTCATAAAAGAATCCGTCCCGCTCCATCGCCGTTACCTGTTCGGCGCTCATGCTCGGGCGAACGAGGTCTTCGGTAAAATCGGGAGCCGCCGCAACGCCGACGAAGCCCGCAATGCGCTCCGGTCTGGCCCGCGCCAGCAACAACCCGATCCACCCGCCCATCGACGAGCCGACCAGCACCTGTTTACCGGTTGTCAGGGTATCAAAGACCTTAAGCGTATCATCAAACCAATCGCCGATGCAGCCCTCCTCCAGCGTGGCAGAGGAGGCGCCGTGCCCGCGATAATCAAAGCGCGTATACCCATAACCGGCTTGGGCACATTGGGCATCCAAAAAGACCGCCTTGCTGCCCGTCATGTCGGAGGCATACCCCCCCATAAAGAAAACGCCAGCTTTTCCGCCATTTTCGGGGCTTGCAATGCGCTGTTGATAGGCAAGCTGTCTATCCGGTAAGGTGTGGGTCAGGGGGGACTGATTCATCATGCTCTCGTTTGTTTTCTTTTGCCGTTTGTGAACGCCAGTTACCATAGCCATGTACAGAAAAAGTCTCAAGCCCGCTGCACCACCACGCACCACAGTCCTGCATTTGACCGGCGATCTGGAAGTGGGGCCTCTTGCGCGCGAGGTTGTCGATCTGGCCATCCAGACTCACCGCGCCGGTTGGCGCCCGCTGATCGTCTCCGCCGGCGGATCGATGGTGTTGGAGGCCGAGCGCGCCGCCGTGCGCCACACTGCCATGCCCCTTAAAACCCGCAGCCTGTTTTTTGGCTGGCGCAATCGCGTGCGCACCGAAAAACTGATTGACCGCGAGCGCCCCGTCCTCATCCACGCCCATGGCTATGACGTGATCGCGTTGGCGAGCAAACTTTCGGTGAAAAAGCATCTGCCGCTGCTGATCGACCTGACGGAAACCATGCCCGTAACAAAGGCGCGTCGCAAATTGTTGCAACTCGCCGCCAATCGCGGGGCACGGTTTCGCGTGCCGTCCGCCTATATGATGAAGCACCTGAAGGAAGATTTCGGGCTGGACACCAACTATTTGTACACCATCCTGCCGGGTGTCGATCTGCAATGGTTTGACGCGGTGCGTGTGACGCCCGAGCGCATCAACCAGCTTTACAAGATGTGGCGCTTGCCGGAACAATCCACCGTGATTGCGATGGCCACGCCCTTCGCGCCGGGTTATGGGCACAAAACGCTGTTAGAGGCGCTTACGGCGCTCAAAGGCACCGATCTTTACCTCGTTCTTATCGGCGATGACAATATGGTGCCGGGCACACGCGCCTCGATTGAAAAAGAAGTAATCGCCAGCGGCCTTGAAGGCAAAGTCATTATGCCGGAAGCCTGCACCGATTGGCCCGCCGCCTGCTGGCTGTCCAGCCTGATCGTCGCGACCAACGCCGTGCCGCGCGGACAAGGCCCTGAACTTCTGGCCGCGCAAGCGATTGGCCGCCCCGTCATCGTCACCGATTGCGGCGCGAATGCCGAGATGGTCAAGAAGGGCGAAACGGCGTGGGTTATTCCACCAGAAGACAAAGACGCGCTGGTCGCGGCGTTGCGCGAAGCCTTGGCGATGAGCGCCGCCCGCCGCATCGATCTGGCGCTGCGCACCCGCGATTTCGTGGGTAATTTCTTCCCGATGGAAACATGGCGCGATTCCATGTTCGAGATGTATGACGCGATGCTGGCGCAACCGCTTCTCACGCCCGCCGAGGCGGCATGAAGCACGCGCCTGCCCCCAACCCTGAAGCACAGTGGTTCGGGTATGAGCAAGTCGCGCCGGATGAAAAGACCGCCAAAGTGCGCGATGTCTTTGCCTCTGTCGCGGAAAACTATGATGTGATGAATGATCTGATGTCCGGCGGTTTGCACCGTCTGTGGAAGGATCATCTGGTCTCCAAAATGCGTCCCCGCNNGCGTGCATCGCCTGTGGAAGCGTTACATGCTGGGCCAGACCGGCCTGCGTCCCGGTCAGCGCGCGCTCGACGTCGCGGGCGGCACGGGTGACATTGCGATCCGGTGCGCGAAGGCCATACAGAGAAAAGTACCGCCGCAGTCGCGGTTGCGCGAAGCGCAGAGCAGTCGCGGCCAAATAACAGTCTGCGATATTAATCCCGCGATGCTGCGCGTCGGAAAAAACAAGGCTATCGATCAAGGCTGGCTGAACGAGATTGATTGGGTTGCCGGCAATGCGGAAAAAATGCCCGTCAAATCTGAAAGCGTCGATCTCGCCTGCATCGTGTTTGGCCTGCGCAACGTGACGCATATCGACAACGCGCTGGCCGAGTTCTTCCGCGTCCTGAAACCGGGAGGGCGTTTTTATTGCATGGAGTTCAGCCCGTCCGTCGCCAAGCCACTTAAAAAACTTTATGACCTTTACAGCTTTTCGGTATTGCCATGGCTCGGCGAAAAGGTCGCGAACGATCGCGATTCCTATCAATATCTGGCCGAAAGCATCCGCCAGTTTCCTGCGCCGGACGCGCTCAAGACGCGCATGGAAAAAGTCGGCTTTGAACAGGTTCATATTGAACGCTTGATGGGCGGCATCGCCGTGATCCACAGCGGGTGGAAGATTTAAGGCTCCCCCGTTTACCCCTTATGGTTAAGATTTACACAGAGGCTGATTCCTGTGCTAGATTCTATTCCATGAAAAAGCCGACCGCTTCCGCCGAGTCCTCTGCTGTATCCGCTGCTGAACGCCGCCGCGCAGGGCGCCGACGCGACGACACGCTGCTTCCCAATTTTCAGGATATGGTCGAAGGTGCGGTGCAGGGAATTTTGGTGCACAGCAATTTCAAACCGCTTTATGCCAACGCATCTTTTGCGCGGTTGTTTGGTTATGACAATCCGGAAGAAATCACCGCGCTGCCGTTGATCCGCCCGCTCTATCCCGCCGACAGCTGGCCCGAGATTGAACAGGAATATAACGAGCTCGTCCGCGGCAAGGGAACTCTTTCGCCGCTTGGCCGCATGCTGGCCGTGCGCCGCGACGGGCGCGAGATTTGGTTGTCCACCACGCGGCGCGTCATTGATTGGCATGGGCAGCAGGCGGTGCAAATTACCGCGTTTGACATCACCAAGCAGGTCGAGGTTGAATCCACCATGCTGGGCAATGAGCAATTGCTGCGCTCCATCATGGAAATTCTGCCCGTCTCTGTTTTCATCGCGCGGCGTCGAGACGGCCTCATTCAATTCGTCAACCGCAAAACCTGTTTGCTGCTGGAGCAAAGCACACGGCTTTTGCTGAAATCCACCTCGCAAGATTTTTTCGTGGATCAAGAAGATCGAAACCGCATTCATTCGATGGTCGACACCATCAATGATGTGCGCGATATCGAGGTGCGCATGAAAACCGCGCAAGGACGCACCTTTCTGGCCGAGCTGGCCGCGATCGGCATCACCTATATGGGCGAGGCGTCCACGCTAGTGTCGCTTTCCGATATCTCGCGCCGCAAACAACTGGAAAATGAGCTATTCCATCAGGCGAACACCGATGAGCTGACGGGCGTGAGCAACCGTCGTTGTTTCATGAACGAGGCCGAGCAGGAAATCCGCCGTGCACGACGTTTTGGTCGCGATCTATCCATCATCATGATGGATCTGGATCACTTCAAGCATGTCAACGATACGCATGGCCATGCGGTCGGCGATAGTGCGCTGCAAACCGTGGTGCGCGCCAGCCTTGAAAGCCTTCGCGAGTCCGACATTATGGGGCGTCTGGGCGGCGAGGAATTCGCAATTCTGATGCCGGAAACGGGCATTGATGCCGCCGCCGACGTGGCGGAGCGCTTACGCGCCCATATCGGCGAGACCTCGATCTCGACGCTCACGGATACCATTCACTGCACGACCAGCCTTGGCGTCGCGCAATTGAAGGCGGAAGATAACACGATTGACGAGCTGCTCATCCGCGCCGACGCCGCCCTCTTCCGCGCCAAAGACGCGGGCCGCAACCGCGTTGAAGTGGAAGAGTAAAGACTACTCT
>DNGD01000115.1 GCA_003486725.1 Rhodospirillaceae bacterium | reverse complement strand
ACTTCGGGGGTGAAGAACGAGTATTGCTTGGTGCTGCGGCCAAAGTAATACCAGACCTTTTCATCAAAGGTGCTGACCTGCGTGGGGCTACCCAACGCGCGGACAACGTCCTCGCGCGAGCTGGTGCCCGCCGTGACTTCGGCCAGCTTTTCAGGGTCGACGATCTGGCCGCGATTGGCCACCGTGGGGGTGCAAGCGCCAAGGCTGACAAGGGTCAGCGCGATGAGGGCGAGGGGGGTAAAGCGTCGAATCATGGTGGTCATCATGCCCCGAATTGTGTAAGAGGTAAAGGAGCATTCAGGGGCAGGTAGTTCCGTTCCCGAATCCCATTATAAGCAAGGACGATACGATGAAACCGATATTACCCGAACCCGAACTCTCCCGCCCTTTACGCGTTGACCGCATCCCTATGGGCGGGATGGAGGAGCGCATCGTCGCCACGCCCGAGGAACGCGAGGCGCTGGCCAAGCGCTTTGGCCTTCTGGAGTTGTCGCGCTTCGAGGCGTATCTAAACGTGGACCGCGAGAAGGGATCCATGCTTGCCGTCACGGGCAAGGTGATGGCCGAGGCCGTGCAGCCCTGTGTTGTGACGCTGGAGCCTGTGCCTGAGAAGGTGGAGGACACCATCGATGTGCTCTTCGCGCCTGCGCATTTGATTAAGGAGGATCATGAAGGCGGCCTTACCGATCTGGGCGAGGCTGATCCGCCAGAGCCGATTGAAAACGGCATTATCGATTTGGGCGAACTGGCAGCGCAGCATATGGCCATTGCGCTCAACCCTTATCCACGCAAAGAAGGCGCGACGCTGGGCGTTTTAGAGGTCAAACCAAAGGACGCCAGTGATGACGCCCCGACCCGCAAACCCTTCGCCGTTTTGCAAGGGCTGGTAAAGAAGGATTAGATCTGGGCACCCGCGCTGGCTTTTTCCTCCCAATGTTCAAGGGTGAGGGGGATTCTGGCGATAGCCTGAGGGGATCGGTGAGGAAGATAAGGTTAATATCTTTGAAAAACTTACGTTTTCTGGTCGTGGGTTCTTTTCTCTTGCAATTTCCCGTCTTTTGCCTAAAAGAGTAATCCGTTGCGCAGCCGCCGTATGTCGGGGGCGCGCTTTATTTTTTCGTGAGTTGTGTTATGGCTGTACCCAAAAGAAAAACATCGAAATCTGTTCGCAATCAGCGTCGTTCGCACCATGCCTTGACGGCAACCGGTGTTGCCGAGTGCAAGAACTGTGGCGAACCCAAGCGTCAGCACAATGTGTGCGCGGCTTGTGGCCATTATGATGGTCGCTCTGTCGTTAAGTCTAAATCGGCTTCATAAGCCGGTAGCGGGGGACACCCGTGACAAACGTTTTGAAACCCGCTTTGACTTCGACGGTAATCGCGCTTGACGCCATGGGCGGCGACGATGGCTCGGCCATGGTCATCGCCGGCGCGGCGCTTGCGCTTGAACGTTACCCCAAGCTCTCCTATATCATCTTTGGTGACGAGGCGCGTGTGCGCCCGCACCTTGACCGTTTCCCTGCATTGGCTGCGGTCAGCGAGCTTCGCCATACGGCGGATTTCGTTTCCTCGGAGACGAGGCCGTCTCTGGCGCTGCGTCAGGGTCGCAAATCCTCCATGCGCCTTGCGATCAATGCGGTCGCGGCGGGGGAGGCGGTCAGCGTCGTTTCCGCCGGTAATACCGGCGCGTTGATGGCGATGGCCAAGTTTGTTTTGAAGACGATGCCCGGCATTGATCGTCCGGCGATTGCCACCGTCTTTCCTACACAAAAAGGCGAATGCGTCGTTTTGGATCTGGGCGCGAATCTTGAATGCGACGCCGAAAATCTTGTGCAATTTGCGTTGATGGGCTCCATCTTCTGCAACGCTGTTTTGGGCGTGAGCCAGCCGAGCATCGGCCTTCTCAATATCGGCGTCGAAGAAATGAAAGGCCATGACGAAGTGCGCACCGCCGCCGCGATCTTGCGCGAGCGTCCTTTGCCGGGCACTTTCCATGGCTATGTGGAAGGCAACGATATCATGGCCGGCACGGTCGATGTTGTCGTAACGGACGGCTTCAGCGGCAACATCGCTTTGAAAGCGGTCGAAGGCACGGCCAAGTTTATGGCACATATTCTCAAGCAATCCTTGCAAGGCTCTTTGTGGGGCAAAATCGGTTATCTGTTTGCGCGCGGCTGTTTGCAAAAGATGCGTCTTCGCGCCGATCCGCGCCGCTATAACGGCGCGATGTTTTTGGGTCTGCAAGGCGTGTGCGTGAAAAGTCACGGCGGCACGGATCAAGAGGGTTTTGCCAACGCGATCGGCGTGGCACATGATCTCGTCGCGCATCGTTTCAATGAACGTATCGGTGAAGAGCTGGCGCGTCATTATGGCGCAGCCGAATCCGACCATGTCGTGACGATTGAATCCGTCGCAGGAGAGATCGATTAATGATTACGCGCTCTGTCATCGTGGGATGCGGCGGTTATCTGCCGGAACAAATCGTCACCAATCATGATCTGGCGGCGCGCGGCGTTGATACGTCTGACGAATGGATCGTGCAGCGTACGGGCATCCGCCAACGGCATATTGCCGTGGACGGCGAATGCACGTCGGATCTGGCCGTAAAAGCCGCACAGATTGCCCTTAAAAACGCTGGAATCGATATTGGCGCGGTCGATATGATCGTGGTGGCCACGACGACTCCTGATAATGTTTTTCCTTCCACCGCCGCGCGTGTGCAAGCCAAGCTTGGTATGCAACGTGGCTTTGCCTTTGATGTGCAGGCGGTGTGCTCCGGTTTTGTTTATGCGCTTACGATGGCTGATAACTTCATCCGTCTGGGGCAGGTGAAAACCGCGCTGGTCATCGGTGCCGAGACCTTGTCGCGCCTGATCGACTGGAAGGATCGCACGACCTGCGTTCTGTTTGGCGATGGCGCGGGCGCCGTGGTTTTGCAAGCGGCGGAAGGCAAGGGGGATACGACGGATCGCGGCATTCTCTCGACGCATCTGCACAGCGACGGCAACCAATATGACCATCTTTATGTCGATGGCGGCGTCGGATCGACGGCCACCTTCGGCCATATGCGCATGGACGGCAAAGAAGTTTTCCGCCATGCGGTGGTGCGTCTGTCCGAAGTGGTGGACGAGGCCTTGGCGGCCAATAATCTGACGCACGAAGCGGTCGATTGGCTCGTGCCGCATCAGGCCAACAAGCGCATCATCGACGGCATCGCGAAAAAGCTTCATTTGCCGCCTGAACGCGTGGTGATCACCATCGATCAACACGCCAACACCTCGGCGGCGTCCATCCCGCTCGCGCTGGCAACAGCCGTGGGCGATGGCCGCATTCAAAAGGGTCAAATGATCCTGATGAACGCCATGGGCGGCGGTTTTACCTGGGGCTCGGCGCTGGTTCGCCTCTAACGCGAATTTTCCAGACCCGATCAAAAACAAGGGATGGAAACGTCCCCCCATATCGGCTAAAAATAACGCAACATGATTCCTCATCTCGCCTTTCGCCCGCCTGTCATTGCCCACCGAGGGGCTGGCATGGACGCGCCTGAAAACACGTTGGCAGCAGTTCGCGCGGCGAACGAACATGGCGTGAAATGGATCGAGGTTGACGTAAAAATCACCTATGACGGCATACCCATCCTGATGCATGACGAAACGCTGGATCGCACGACCAGCGGCACTGGCCTTGTGGCCGAAACCACATGGGAAAAAATCCAGAAGCTTGATGCGGGGAAGTCCTTTGACTCTCGTTTCGTGGGCGAGAGAATACCCCTGTTGACCGAAGTCGTTCAGGCTGTGTTGTCTTATGACATGTCAATGATTGTTGAGATAAAGCCCTGCGCGGGACGCGCGCGGGCAACCACGATGGTCACGGTGATCGAGATGGCCAAGGTGTGGCCAGAACAAAAGTTATTGCCGGTTATCGCGAGTTATGACGATGAATGCCTTGAGATTGCAGCACAATTGGAACCTCACTGGCCGCGCTGTATCTTGATGGATCAGTGGGATCCCGAATGGCACAGCCGCGTTGACCGGCAGGGTGCCAGCGCTGTTGCACTGCGAGAAGATCAATTGACGGCATCGCGCGTGAAGATGTTCGTCGATTACAACATTCCCCTTCTTGCCTATACGCTTTCGGATGCTGCTCGCGCGAAAGAATTGCTGGCGTGGGGCGTGGCAGCCGTCTATGCTGGCAGCCCGCGAGATATTGTGAAGCCGTAATATCAAGAGCGTTGATAGAAAGAACCTTTCGAAAGGATAGGATACGCGTGAAAACACTTAACACCATGCGCATGTCGGGCAGAGAAGTTCTTCCCTTGATTGAAGGGGGCAAAGGCGTTTCCGCGACGAACGGGATGAGCTCAGGCTCATGGGCGGCGGCGGGTGGCGTTGGCACGGTGTCCGCCGTGAATGCCGACAGCTATGATGAAAACGGCAATCGTATTCCCCAGATTTA
>DNGD01000186.1:6457-6669 GCA_003486725.1 Rhodospirillaceae bacterium | reverse complement strand
CCCGCGATTTTTTCCAAGAGTTCGCCATCGGCTTCGGCGTTGGTGCGGAGGGGGTGGACACCTTGACGCATCAGGGCCGTGAAGCGGGCGGTTTGAACCGCGCGGGCAGCCGCGACGCGGGCGGCAACTTCCGCGGTGCCTTCTGCGGCAGGGGGCAGCGACAGATCGGCAGGACTCACGGCGGGGACGTCGACATGGCAATCGATGCGATC
>DNGD01000186.1:6138-6446 GCA_003486725.1 Rhodospirillaceae bacterium | reverse complement strand
GGGTTCATGGCGGCGACCAGCTGGATGCGGGCGGGGTAGGTGACGTGGTGGTTCGCGCGCGACACGACGGCGCGGCCTGTCTCTAGCGGTTGACGCAGGGCTTCCAGCGTGGCGCGTTGAAACTCCGGCAGTTCGTCAAGGAAGAGTACGCCGTTATGGGCAAGGGAGATTTCGCCCGGCTTGGCGCGCACGCCCCCACCGATAAGCGCTGGCAGCGTGGCTGAATGGTGTGGGTCGCGGAATGGGCGGCGGCGCAGCAGCTTGCCTTCTTCCAAATGCCCCCCCAGTGAATGGATCATGGAAACTTC
>DNGD01000186.1:0-6115 GCA_003486725.1 Rhodospirillaceae bacterium | reverse complement strand
GGCCAGCATGCTCTTGCCCGAACCCGGAGGGCCGATCATCAGGAGGTTATGGCCGCCAGCGGCGACGACCTCTAGCGCGCGCTTGGCGGTTTCCTGCCCCTTGATGTCGCGTAGATCCAAAATGGAACCGGCACCGGTCGTGTCCTGAAGCCTTGGTTCCGGCCTCGCAATGACCTGCAGCCCTTTGAAGTGATTGATGATCGACAAAAGAGAAGGCGCCGCGAGGACTTGGAGGGATTCCCCGGCCCATACGGCCTCGCTCCCATTGCGGGCGGGGCAGATCAGCCCTTTGCCCGCGCCGTTAGCGGCAATCGCGGCGGGCAGCACACCGGCGACGCTGGCGATGGCACCGTCAAGCCCTAGTTCGCCAAGCGAAACGAAATTGGCAAGCTCCTCTTTGGGCAGGACTTCCATGGCGGCGAGCATAGCCAGCGCGATGGGAAGATCGAAATGGCTGCCTTCTTTCAGGACATCGGCGGGGGCCATATTCACGGCAATATGTTTGGCAGGGAGCGACAGACCAAGGGCATGCAACGCGCCGCGCACGCGCTCGCGGCTTTCACCGACAGCTTTGTCGGGAAGGCCTACGATATTGAAGATAACGCCGCCGGATGAAAGTTGTACCTGAACGTCGATGGGAAGCACCTTTGTGCCCTCAAATGCGACTGTACCAATGCGTGCTAGCAAGAAGGTCTCCCCCTCAACCGGTTCTTATAAAAACAGGATCAAGATAATGGGGATTAGAGGCCGCGGCAACAATTAAGAAATCGGGCGGTATTGTTAGCTAAATGTTCATAATATGTTTATTAAAAATGGCAGGCGGCTTAAATATCGTCTGCTTTGCAAGTGGAGCGCTTGGCGTCGTCTTTATTCTTTGGGGTTATTCGATGGGGTTTTTCGGTGTCGTCATAGATAGGCTTGCCCTTTGCACAAAGGGCAACAGGGGGGCGCTATGCTAAACGCCCTTGATCATCTTCTGGCCTCCATCCTCTTGACGTCGAAGCAACCTGTTGAATCTTTTGTTCGACTTGAAACCGCGCACGACGGCACAGCACTGGTTGCCGATGACGGATCGATGGTGTCCATCATCCAGATTCACGGTTCGCGCCAGATTATTGGCGACGCGGAATATCAATGGATCGTTGAACAAGCCACGATGAAACTGGGCGCGCGGTTTGACCGCCCCGGATTTGCTGTGCAGGTCTACTTTATGCGCGATCCGCACATGGTGGGCGCTGACTTGACTCGCGCCATGAAAAGCAACCGTTCGGCGGCGCAAGCATCAGGTCTTGATCTGGATGATTTGCTGGATGAGCGGCAGCGCCATCTGAGCCAGTATTTAGCGCATGAAGAAATCTATTTTGTCTTGTGGACCCGCCCCCGCGCTGTCAGCCAAACAGAACTGAAGGAAGCCATCCGGCAACGCGCGGAACAAAAATGGGTCGTGGCTGCTGATGCGCAGCACCCGCTCACCGCGCTGGCACCGCTGATTACGCGCCACAAGGGCTTTGTCTCAAGCATGATGGCGGTTCTGGAAGAGCTGTCCATCAAGGCAACGGTCAAATCCGTGCATCAGGCGCTCGCGGCCATCAAAAACAGTCTTTATCCCCTGCAGTCGCATGAAGAGTTTCAGGCGAATTTGCCTGGTGATCCTTTGATGCCGCGCCTTTCAACGGATCAAGTCGATGCGTCCGAGGTGTTGTGGCCCCCCCTGCGTCGTCAATTGTGCACAGGCGATGCCGAGATTATCACACCGACGATCGCGCGCCTCGGCGACCTTTATTGGGGCGCCGTGGATATGACGTTGGGCCCGGCCGATCCCTCGCCATTCCCGCAGCTTTTGGCGCGTTTGATCGATAATGATATTCCGTTTCACATCTCCTTCTTGATTGAAAGTGGCGGCACTGACGGTACCGCGTTCCGTTCCTTTGCTTCGGCGGTGCTGGCGTTTACGAACGAGGTCAACCGGCAGATTCGTGAATCGCTGAAAGCGCTGCAAGAATTATCGCAAAGTGAGCCGGTCGTGCGGCTTCGCATATCGCTTTCCACTTATGCGCCGGCGCGTGATTTAAAGCTGGTTGAAACCCGCCTTGCGGCGTTGACGCAGGCGCTGGAATCGTGGGGCTATTGTCAGGCCTCGTCCGCTGGCGGCGATCCACTTGAATCAACGCTGTCTTCAATGATGGGCATTGCCTGCGCGTCCACAGCGCCTGCCGCTGTTGCGCCGCTTCGTGATGTGATGAAGTTGCTCCCTTGGCAGCGGGCGTCTTCGCCTTTCACAGAAGGCTCTGTCGTGTTCCGCACCTCGGATGGCCGCATCTGGCCGTATCAACCGGGCAGCAATCTGACGACGACGTGGTTCGATCTGATTTTCGCGCAGCCGGGTTCGGGTAAGTCGGTTTTGATGAACGCGCTTAATCTGGGCACGATTTTGTCTGCCGGTGTCGCGCGGTTGCCCTATATCGCGATTTTGGATATTGGCCCTTCGTCATCGGGATTGATTGCGCTGGTTCGTGATGCGTTGCCGTTAGAACGGCGTCACGAGGCGATGCACTTCAAATTGAAAATGGCGCCGGAATACTCCGTCAATCCGTTTGATACGCAGCTGGGTTGCCGTTATCCTTTGCCTGAGGAACGCGCCTATTTGACCGAACTTTTGACGTTGCTTTGTACGGCGCCGGGGCAGGGAACGCCCTATGACGGCATGGCGCAGCTGGTCGGGCTTTGCGTGGATGAAATGTACCGTTGGCGCGATGATAAAGGCGCGAACACCGAGCCTCGCCCTTATTTGATGAACGTCGAAGCCGATGTGGACGAGACCATCAAAAAATATAATCTCCATCTTCCCGTCGATCCCTATTGGTGGGATGTGGTGGATGCGCTTTACGATGTCGGCGCGCATCATGACTGCATGCTGGCGCAGCGTCATGCCGTGCCGACCCTTGTGGATGCGGTCACAGCGGCACGCCGTCCGCAGATCCGTGCGCTTTTGGAAGAAACCTCAATCGGCGCGTCGGCTGAGTCCATCATCCATGCCTTTGACCGCATGATCGCTTCGGCGGTCAGGGAATTCCCGATTTTGGCGTCGATTACGCGGTTTGACATCGGCACCACGCGCATCGCCGCGATTGATTTGCAAGACGTCGCACCGCAAGGCGATGATGCGGCGGATCGCCAGACGGCGGTCATGTACATGCTGGCACGCCATGTTCTGGTGCGGTCTTGGTGGCTGGGGCAGGATTCAATCCGCCTGATGCCGGAGAAATATCGCGGGTACCACGAAGAGCGATTCCGTGACATTCGTGAAAGCCCCAAGCGGCTTTGTTTTGACGAATTCCATCGCACCAATAAAACGCCGGCTGTGCGCTCACAGGTGGTGCGTGACATGCGCGAAGGTCGTAAATGGGGCGTTCAGATTGTCTTGGCCTCCCAGCTTTTGGAAGATTTCAGCGACGACATGGTCGATATGGCCACCGGCGTCTGGGTTTGCGGCACGGCTGTTTCCGAGCGTGCGATCAACGCAACGGCGGATCGTTTTGGCCTGTCGGACACGGCGCGCTGGGTGATGCGCTATCGTTTGACGGGGCCGCGCGCCAGCGGCGCGCCCGTGCTCCTTCTGCTCAGCACGAACGAAGGCCGGTACGAGCAGCATTTGATCAACACGTTAGGGCCGGTGGAGCTTTGGGCCTTGTCCACCTCGCGCGAGGATGTGGATTTACGCAACACGCTCTACACCGCCTTGGGGGCTCCTTTGGCGCGCAAGGTTTTGGCGCGCTTCTTCCCCGGCGGGTCGGCAAGGCAGGAAATCCGTCGCCGCGTCGTCCAGCGCACAGAGGCGGGTCGGATCGAAACGGCGGGCACCAGTTTCGTGATCACCGATTTGGCCAATGAAATCATCAAAACGGTAAGAGAAAGTCTGGCGAAAGAAGATAATTAGCAAAAAAGGGTTGAAGCAACTATAAGCTTGAGGCAGGGTAGTTTTTGACGGAAACAGCCAATTGTTTGGTTAACAAAACAATGGAAAGCCAAGAAAGCGGTTGGTTGCTAACTCATTATAATGTATCATGTTTGGTCTGAAATGATCAGAGCATTGAACGGGACAAAGAACGATGGCTGGAAACAATAACGACGATCCTGCTTGGATCCTCTTGATCATGCTTGTGGTCTTCTGGGCTATTGGCGCGGCGATCTGGCATTTCTTCAATGCGCCCATGCTTGAAGCCATGCGGTATATCAAGCTGGTTGAAATGGCGCCGTTGGCCTTGGTAGACGGTCAGGCCTCATCGTGTCTGTCGTGGCTCTATCATGCAAAGGTGGGTGAGGGGATTCCGGCGCAGGACGTTTACCGTGCTGCCCAAGGCTGTTTTGGGCCGGCTTTCTTGGCCAATTTGCCGATGACGGAGCGTTTGACCTATTACAATCTTTCTGCAAGCAGCATCGGCTTTGTCAGCACATTAATTGGCTCTTATCTCAAATGGGTCGTTGTTGCCTTTTGTGGCTATGCGACCTATTACGCGATGTTCCGCTCGGAGCGTGACAAGTATAAAACGCGTCACAATCTTGAGAGCTTTATTAAATTTCAGGTTAGCATCTGGAAGATCATCGCGCCGATCGTCAATTTTAATCCGGCCAAGCATAGCGCGCGGGTTCTCGGCGAGGCGGTTCCGTCCAAGCTCCCGCTATTTGCCGAGCCTTTGGCACCGGAAGAGTGGTTGTCCTTTCACCAAATCCCCGTTGTGAAGGGGATTCCGGGGCGTGAGGCAGTGCATCAGGCTTTGTCCTTGCAATTAGGGCCGCGCTGGACAGGCAATTTCCAGGATTTGCCGCTTTATATGCAGGCGCTTGTGGCGGCCATGGCGCTGAAGGGCGTCCAAAAGCGCGAGGAGAGCGATGATCTGCTGGGACGCATTTCCGAATGCTGGTCGTCGAACCAGGGGCCGGTTTATCCGGCACCGATTAAAGCGGAGATCCANNNNTACCGCACGACGGCAATTATCGGGATTTTGAAATGGGCGCGGTTTATGGGCGGCGTTCTGGCGGCGGCGCAATTCTTGTGGGTGCGCGGTGTAGATCGCGATCTATGGTATGCGCTCAACAATCTGGGGCGCCGGTCGTTCCATGCGGAAGGTGCAGGTGCGATTGCGCACTACATGGCCGAGGACATCGCCAAAAAACCCCTGATCGTTCCCCGCTTTGAAACGGCAATCCAGACGATCAACAAGTACATAAGCGACAATCAGGTTCAGATCCCGCCTTTTGCGGAAGCGAACCGCGCTTGACGCCAGCGTAGTGGAAAAGAAAGAGGCCAGCATGTTTTCAATTCTGATCAAACAAAACGCCGCGACAGCCAAGTTGGTGAGCCGTAACCAGACGCCCTATTTGCTGGCAACGTTTCACACCAGCACGCCGCCGATGATCTGGCAGATGGATTTGGAGAAGTCGACAAGCTTCACGGTTTCTTTGCGCGAGAAAGAGGGTGAGTGGGACATCGGTTACACGCCATCACAGGGCGAGTATGTTGTCGTGGCCCATTTCGACGAACGTGGCGATGCGCAAAACGCTTATGATGTTGTCCAGAAAGCATTGTCCCAAAATGCGGGGAACGCGTCGGGTGGTTTTGGAATCTTGAAGTTTATTTTGTTCTTGGCGTTGCTGGCTGTGTTGTTCTTTGCCGCTTCGGCGGCTCTGTCGTTGCTCGGCGACGCGCCATCATCCGAACCTAAGGCGGGTTTGTCCTCGTTGGGCAACACGTCGGAAAAGGTGGCAAAGCCAGGTGAAATGCGGCTCGGCGTCCCCGTTACGGCGGATGACGTGTTGTCGCAGCGACCATAAGAAAAAGGAAGATCGAGAAAGCCGGCGCAACGTCGCCGCTTTTGAAGAAAAGAGGGAACGATGGTTCTATTAAAAAAACACTATGTATCCCACCGCGACCTGCTGCGTGACGCGCGGCCCGCGTCTGTGCGGATCAAGGACTATTGGAACCAGACCGATAAGCTGTCCGTGATCACGATTTCGGTTGTGGTCATGATGATGATGTCGAGCCAGGCCGCGGTTTGGGCCGACGTTGTTCTCGTCCTTATTGTTTTTTATGCGCGCTGGGTTTTGGTTTCAACAA
>DNGD01000194.1 GCA_003486725.1 Rhodospirillaceae bacterium | reverse complement strand
CGGAACCAACAGGTTCTGTGGCGTCAGATTTGTTTTTGCGCTGGTCATTTAACTTACTCCTCTTCCTTGACGGGTTTCTTGGCTTTGGGCTGCTCTGCAATCTTGGCCGCGCCGCTTTCTACTTTTTCTGGCAGTTTGAAGCCTTGTGTCGTCAACAAATCACGGATTTTTGCGTCGTTCTTCTTGACCGATGAATCATACAAGGCGTTCGAAAGCTGCTGATTAAGAGGCATGACTCTCTGTGCCGTGTTCACGACCATTTGCTTCTGGTTGATGTCAGCTTGAATCTGTTGATTGCTGTGGATCAAGCTTGCGTTCGCGATGAACAAAAGGAATGCCGTTGCGGCAGACACCATTGTTACCCAGTACAGGACTTTCTCTGTCATTTTATCCTCTTGGTCTGAGATTTCCAAAAAACCTTGATTCGCAAGGTACATTTCATATGACACGCTAATTATTAATAATTCGTTGACCAATCATGCTGTAGAATGGTTCGTAAGGAGAACGATTATGCTGATGCTTTCAGAGCCTGTCGTTTCGCGCGAGGATCTGGCCCAAATCGGGATGGAAAGCCTCGCCTATATCCGGCCCGTGACGATCAACGGGCGGTGCTTCCATATTATCCATGCGGCCGATGGCAGGCCGATTAGTGTGGCCACGGATCGGGAGCTAGCCTTTCTCACGGTTCGCCAACATGAGATGAACCCCGTCAGCATTCATTAGGTTTTTGGCCCAGATCAGCCAAGAAAGCCATCGCTTGCGCGAGGCAAGCGGCGTGGTCCGGCGCGAAGTCTTGCCCCCGCCACCAACGCTCGGTTTCGCGCAGAACATCACCCACAACCCTGCCCGCCACCATGCCGTTTTTCAATAAGTCTTCGCCTCGCAGGGGGAAGCTGATCGGCTGCCACGCCTCGATAACCGGCAAAATGACCTTAAGATCAAAGTGTCCTCCGCTTGCCACCACCAGCGCATAGGCCTCTTTCACGGTCTCGGCGCCGTGATCGTACAAATGCTGCCGGATTTTGGCGGCATTCGGTTGCTGCTCTTGCACCAGTTTTTTTGGCAAAATACAAAGAACGTCAAGGTTTCGTTGTTCCTGTTTTGACAGGCGCAATCTTGAGACATCTGCCACGCCTTCTAGCAAAGAAGCCAACCGCCTGACCGGACAAGGCTTAAGACCAAAATCCGGCTCGACAAGGAGAAGCGAGCGCAACAGCGTCCCGTTGGTGGCGTCAGGCAGGAAGTGAGCCATAACGCCCTGCTCCACCATTAGCGTACAAGCGGCAACGCAGCCCTCGGCCTTCAGCAAAGCTGCCATTTCCTTCCACAGCCTTTCGGCGGAAAGAGCTTGGATCATCGGCGCAAGCGCAGCGCAGGCCTCCAGACTTTGCGGATCAATCGTGACGCTGGCCTCGGCGTCCGATAATTGCGCGAAGAAGCGGAAAACGCGCAGGATGCGCAGCGCATCTTCCTTGATCCGTTTCACGGGATCGCCAATCAAGCGGATGATCTTGTCTTGCAGATCATCAAGCCCGCCGAAATAGTCATAGACGACGCCATTTTCATCCAGATAAAGCGCGTTAAACGTCAAGTCGCGGCGCGAGGCGTCCACCTGCCAATCATCGGTAAAGGCAACCTTGGCGCGGCGGCCATCCGTCTCGACATCACGGCGCAGCGTCGTAATCTCATAGCCCCGATGGTCGTAAACAGCCGTAATGGTTCCGTGATCGATGCCCGTGGGCACCGCCTTGATGTCGGCCTTGGCCAAAGCCGCCATAAGCTCTTGCGGCGGCAAGGTTCCCGCCAGATCAATATCCTGAACCGGCCTGCCCGCCGCCACATCGCGCACCGCGCCGCCGACAATCCGCAGATCGCCGCCAGCACCGCGTACAGCATACAAAAGGGCCTGCAACGCCTTGGAGTTCGTCCAAGGGTTCTGCTCAGGCAAAAGATGCGACAAAAAGGGAGCCGGCGTTTCAATCTTCATCTTTTCTTTCCACTTTTTTCATTCTTATTGTTTAGCCTTCCGGCAAAGACAATCAACAGTTGTTTTCGGAAAAAAGAGACAAGGGAGAGCGAACGTGACCGGTACGGAATCGACGACAACGCAAAACAGCTCAATTTTCACGGCCCACAATAAACTAACCGACGTGCGGGACGAAGTCGCGAGCTTTATTTTCGGTCAAGACAAGGTCGTCGAACATGCCCTGATCGCTCTTTTGGCTGGCGGGCATATGCTGCTGGTCGGCGTCCCCGGTCTGGCCAAAACGCGGCTGGTTTCCATTCTGGCCAAAACAATGGGCTTTGATACCAAGCGCATCCAGTGCACGCCCGATTTAATGCCTTCCGATATTATCGGCTCCGAAGTTCTGGAAGAAGTCGATTATGGCCGCCGCAATTTCCGCTTTATCCAAGGCCCCATTTTTTGCCAATTCCTGATGGTCGATGAAATCAACCGCGCCAGCCCGCGCACGCAGTCCGCTTTGCTGCAAGCAATGCAGGAGCACAACATAACAGTGTCGGGGCGCGAATATTCTCTCCCCTCGCCGTTCCACGTTCTCGCGACGCAAAACCCGCTGGAGCAGGAAGGCACCTATCCGCTGCCGGAAGCGCAGCTGGATCGCTTCCTGATCCAGATTACAATCGATTATCCCGATCTGGCCGCCGAAAAGAAAATCATTCAAGCGACCATGACGGCGGAAGAAGTCCTTCCAAAATCCATCATGTTCGTGAACGATCTGCGCGACATGCAGGCGATGGTGCGCGATATGCCTTTGCCCGACAAGCTGCTGGATGCCATCCTGACCTTTGTGCGGGCGGGACGCCCCGGCACCTCGACGCTGGATGCCGTCAATCAATATGTGTCGTGGGGCCCCGGCCCTCGCGCCACGCAAGCGATGGGGTTGGCCATGCGCGCGCGCGCCTTGATCGAAGGACGCAAAGAGCCGACGATGGAAGACCTTTTGGCCACCATCCAGCCCGTTATGGCTCACCGTATCGCACTGAACTATGCCGCACGAACGGATGGCGTGACGCTCGACGATATCTTGAAGACCATGACCAAGCAAATCGCGTAGGCACCGCCGATGCCTTATGCCCTCCCCCTTTCCGTGGCAACCAAAGCGAAGGAGCTGGCGCAAAGCCTGCGCCTGTCGCCGCAGGGCCATCTGCGCGTAAAGCGGACGGAGCGGGAATGGCGTTATCGCGCCTATCAAGGCGGCGAGCCGGTCACGATGATCGACTGGAAGCAATCTGCGCGAAGCCGTGATCTTATCGTGCGCGAGCATGAGCCGATCGTGAGCCGCAAGGTTTTTTTCTGGGCGGATTTGACCAAAGCGCTTCCCCACACACAAGAGCAAACGGCGCTTTTGTTCCTGTCGCTCTCGCGCATGCTGGTGCGCAATGAGCGTACCGTCGGCTGGCTGGGATTGGAAAACGCCGAATCCACGACACTGGCGATGATCGATCCGCTGTTCGAGCGCGGCTTTTCGCAGGACGAAACCTCGCCCCGCCTTGCCAATTTGCGTTATGCCATTATCGTGATGGCCGTCGACTTCACCGCCACCACGCGCCAGCTTTATGACGCGCTGCGCACCTATGCCGCGCAGGGCAACCAATGCGTTCTGATCGATATCAGCGGCAAAGGCTTGCATGAGGAATCGGTTCTCAGCCGTAAAAGCTGGCCCGTTTACACGCTGGATGAATCAACCGGTCTGGAAAGGCTCCTGCCGCTCCTGATGGATGAAATCATGCGCAGCACGCGGTAAAGTCCTTCCCTCTTTTTCGCTTAATTCTTCTGTGCTATGACGTAAGACACAGATTCTCTTCTCAACGAATGGTTTTCGATGCCTGCCCTCTTGCGCCTCCATCATCATCCGCTTGATCCGCCGTCGCGGCGCGTGAGGCTTGCGCTCGCGGAAAAGAAAATCCCGTTTGAAAGTGTTGTTGAAAAGCCGTGGGAACCGAGGCCTGAACATTTGGCATTGTCCCCCGCCGGCGAGGTGCCGCTTCTCGTCATCGAAATGGAAGACGGCTCGCAGCATGTGATGGCCGAAGCCACCGCCATCTGCGAATATCTGGAAGAAACGCAGAACACGCCCACTTTGCTGGGCGAGCATCCCTTTGATCGCGCCGAAGTGCGTCGTCCGGTGCAGTGGTTTGAAACCAAGATGTTTTCCGAATGCACCAGCATCATCGTCGGTGAAAAGGCGTTGAAGCGTCTGCAAGGCGGCGGCGAGCCTGACAGCGCTCTGCTCCGCATCGGCTATCATAATCTGCGCAACCATCTAGACTTCATCGGCTGGCTGGCTGAAAATCGTAACTGGCTGGCGGGCGATGAAATGACTCTCGCCGATCTGGCCGCTGCGGCGCAAGTCTCCAGCATCGATTATCTCAATGATATCGCATGGGATAAATACCCCGCCGTTAAGGAATGGTACGCAAGAATCAAATCGCGGCCATGTTTCCGCCCACTTTTGGGTGATCATATTGCAGGGTTGATGCCGCCCAAGACCTACGCCGATTTAGACTTCTAACAAGGAGAGACGCCATGAAAAGATTACTCGCCGCCGCTGCCCTTATTCTGGCGCTTACGCTCAATTTCGCGGCCAAGGCCGAGGACTACAAACCCGACGACAGCGTCGTCTTCAATCTCTCCGCCGAAAGCTGGGTGACCACAAAGACCGCCCGCGTCACACTGTCCGTCGAAGCCGCCGTCAGCAGCAACACTGCCGGTACGATGCGCGCCGATATGACCAAGGCGGTGAATGACATGGTCAAGGCCGATTGGCGCGTGACCTCGTTCAACCGCAGCCAAGACTCGACGGGGTTGGAGCGCTGGAGCGCCCAATATGAAGCGCGCGTGCCTGAAAACGAGCTGAACGGGCTAAACGACAAGGCCAAGAAGAGCAGCAAGGCGGGCATGCAAATTACCGTTGCGGATGTGAACTTCACCCCGACCTTGGAAGAAAATCAGGCGGCAGAAAACGCGCTGCGCACGCAAATCTATAAGCTGGCGAATGAACAACTTGCCACCCTCAACGCTACTATTGCTGGTCGTAACTATCGCATTGCTAGTGTCGATTTTCTTGGCATGCCAATGCCAACACCTATTGGCCATGGAGGACGCTACGACCCTATGCTACGAACAATGGCGAAACAAGTAAGTCAATCCAATGCAGAAGGTTTTTCCGAAGACTCCTCTATGGCCTCTATGGAACGCTCGGAAAAGCTTGTTTTGACGGCGCGCGTTGTTCTGGCCGCTCCGTCTCCGGTTGCTGCCACGACAAAATAACAGAAGGAAAGTTCAGGAACGTTTATGCTTCATGATGTCGTAGTCAAGCCCGCCGATGGGCAAATAGTTAGACGCGCGGTTATTATTCTGCACGGGTTGGGCGATAGCGCCGATGGCATTATCAGTCTTGCCGAAGTGTTTCGCCCCGCGCTGCCGGACACCGAGTTTCTAGCACCCGATGCGCCCTTCCCCTGTGACTTTTCACCCTTTGGTTTTCAGTGGTTCAGCGCCGATGACTGGACCTCGTCCGTCGTGCTGAACGGCGTCGAAAAAGCTGCCGCACCGCTGAACGCCTATATCGATCATGTGATGGAAAGCCGCAATCTGACCGCGGACAAGATCGCCCTGCTCGGTTTTTCCCAAGGCACGATGATGGGGCTTTACGTCGCGCCGCGCCGCAAAAAACAATTGGCGGGCGTTTTGGGTTATTCCGGCGCGCTGGTCGGCGCGGAAACATTGAGCCGCGAGCGGGAATCCTCGCCGCCCATCATGCTTGTCCACGGCACCAACGATGAAGTCGTGCCGTTTGTCTCCATGAATAAGGCCGTTGAAGGCCTGCGCAATGTGAATATGAATGTCTCGACGGTGCCTTGCCCTAACCTTGGGCACAGCATCGACGATAACGGGATCACGCACGGTGTTATGTTTTTGCGAAAGGTTTTTCAACTCTAACAGGATGGGGTTGCTTTGTTGCCGTCGCCTGAAAGCTGTCCGGCTCTTGTCCTTAACGCGGATTTCCGCCCGTTAAGTTACTTCCCGCTGTCGCTTTGGTCATGGCAAGACACGGTCAAGGCCGTGTTTCTGGATCGGGTCACCATCCTGTCCGAATATGACCGCGTCGTGCGCTCGCCCAGTTTTGAAATGTTTCTGCCCAGCGTTATCGCGCTGAAAGAATATGTCTCACCGTCGCGCCACCCCGCCTTTACTCGGTTCAACGTTTTTCTGCGCGATAGTTTCCGCTGCCAGTATTGCTTCACACCCCATATTACGCACGAGCTGACCTTTGATCATGTCATCCCGAAATCAAAGGGCGGCACTACCTCGTGGACGAATGTCGTGACCGCCTGCGGCGAGTGCAATTTGCACAAAGGCAGCCATTTGCTTCACGAATGCGGAATGAATCTGCGCCGCAAGCCTTGGCGTCCCACCAGCCATGAGCTGCAAGAGTCTGGCCGTGCCTTTCCGCCCAACTATCTGCACGAAAGCTGGCGCGATTTCCTATATTGGGATACAGAATTGGAAGCGAGTTAAGGTTTCTTCTTCGCCCAGTTCACACATGGACCAAAGGACGCGAGCAGCGCGAACAGCCCCAGCGCCAACGAAGCCGGCAC
>DNGD01000110.1 GCA_003486725.1 Rhodospirillaceae bacterium | reverse complement strand
AGATTGATGAACGGCACTGGAATCGCGACCATGAAGGCCAAAGACAGCGCGAGCAAGGAATGCACGGACATGACCGCCGGATGGGTCAGCAAAAGCCAGCGCGGCTTGATCCTCGGCTCGATTTTCTGAAGAGCAATCACAGCAATATCCAACCCTTTATGCAGCAGGTTGGCGGGAATGGTGCGCGTGCGGATAAAAGCAGGGAAGACGGGCGTTTTCTGCCCAATCAGCATCTGAACGGACAGAATAACCATCGGGATGCCGAAAATGATCGACAAGCCGGGCAGCATAAAAATCGCGACATTGAGAATCGCCAACATCAAAAGAAGGACGACAAAACCATAAACCCCTAAGGATTCAAGGAGCGCTCTGACGGTAATATCTTTGTCTTCTGGAAGTGTTTGTTCAAGATGACGGACAAGCGACGAAACGGTATCGGGTTGCGATGACGGTTCGTCGACTTTTGTCATGGCGCCGACTTGGCTATTTTAAGCTTTGGCAGATCATCAATAATCTGGTTGATCAGGCTAGCGCCAGCGTTCGTCGCCGTATCTTTCTTCAACTTGCCACGCGCTTCCGCCAGCGCCTCGTCAATGATATAGGCGCGCACTTCGGCCATGGCTTCTTCCTGCGCCAAACGAATGCGATCCAGCGCCAACTGCTCATGGCGCTCCAGCATCTGCTTCATTTCGATGGCGGCCTCGTCACGCAGGCGTGCGGCATCTTCCTTGGCCTGCTTTACAATCGTTTCAGCTTCTTTGATCGCATTCTGTTGGCGAGCACGATATTCTTGCAGCGTTGCTTCCGCTTCGGCGTGCAAACGATGCGCTGCGTCCAGATCGCGGCGAACCTTGGAAATCTCACCATCCAGCCACCCCATCAAGGGACGTCCCGCCGCCTTGATAAAAATAGCCAAAAAGACTACCGCGGCAATGCTGTACCAAAGGGTCGTGCTGTTGAGTATTGATTCTTCTTGCATCACGACCTCGCCTGCCCCGTTTTTGTTTCAATGCCCGAGCGCATCACCTTGCCAACAATCTCTTGCACCAGATCGTTGACGAATTGTTGGGTATCTTTAAGAGCCTCTTCTTTCGCTTGCGCAATATTCTCGTTCGCGACCACCATGCGGTGCTTAAGCTCTTGATCCTGTTTCTCGCGATGAGCAGCACTTTCTTCTGCGGCAGCGGCAACAATGTCGCTAACCGTTTCCTGCGCCTTGTGACGGGCATCCAGAAGGCTGGCTTCATAGGCCGCAACGACCAACGACGCCTGCTCCCCCGCTTTGCCTGCCGCCGCAAGATCGGCGTCAAGAAGGCTCCGCCTATTATCAATCGTCTTTTTAATCCCGGGGACACCGATAAAGGTCATCAGGACAAAAAACGTGATGAAGGCGGCCGCCATCCAGAAAAGTACGCCCGGAAAAAGCGCGACATCCAGCTGCGGCAAAGTCTTACCGCCGTGATCCTCTGCCCAGACAGGCGAGGAACTCAAGACAAGGCCAACACAGGCCGCAATCTGGATGCCGAAACGCTTCATGATCGCACTTTTCTTTTGGAAGTTTCGCGGAATTATTCGACGTTTTAGACGACGAAGATCAACAACATCGCAACAACGAAGCTCATCAGCAGAACGAGTTCGGTCGCGGCGAAGCCGATGAAACCGACCTTACTGAGCTTGCTGTCAGCCGAAGGATTACGCGCGATAGCGCTCATCCACGAATTGAAAACCGTGCCAATGCCATAGCCGGCACCGATACCGCCGCCAACCATCGTGAGGCCAAGGCCGATAAACTTCAAAGCTGATTGTGATTCTTCCATAACGAACTCCTTTTACGCATCTGGTTTAGGGTTAGACGAACTTCTCGATTATCAAACGGGAACGTTAGTGCATTTCCAACGCATCCCGCAGATAAACCGAACTCAAAATCGTGAAAATGTAGGCTTGAAGCAACGCAACGAAGATTTCAAACCCGACGATAATCACGTTGATGACCAATGGCAAGATCCCCACCGAGGCCACGAGACCAGATGTGGCAACAGCCGCCGTCATACCGGCGAAGACCTTGAGCAGGATGTGCCCCGCCAGCATGTTGGCAAAAAGTCGGAGCGAGAGGCTGAACGGACGAATGAAGAACGAGACAACCTCGATCGGGGCAATCACAGGCACCAGAAAGGCGGGAACGCCCGACGGGACAAAAACATGGAAGAAATGCAGACCGTGCTTTACGAATCCCGTGACAAGAACGACACCGATCACACCAACCGCTAACAACAGATTGGCCACAAACTGGCTGGTCACCGTGTACACACCGGGGATCAGACCAAGAAGATTGCTGGTCATGATGAAAACGAAAATCGAAAAGATGAACGGCAAGAACGGGCGAGCCTTGGGGCCGGCGGCGTCGAGAATCAGATTCTCGATCATCTTGTACATCATCTCGATCAAAACTTGGAAACGACCGGGGATGACGCTACGGCGCAGCATCGGCAGAACGACAAGAAGCGTGCCGCACAGAACGGCCAGCACAGCCCCCAACGAAAAATTGGTAAAAGTTATCGCGTGGCCGCCCAATTCAAAAAGAGGCGCGGACATATCATGAACTTGAAACTGTTCAACAGGTGAATGCATGCCCATATGTTTCGATCCCTCTCATTCAACCCACATCGTCTTTGGTTTTCTTGGTGAGAAAATAGTACAGAAACCAAAAACCCAAAACGAACCCTACGGACAAAAGCGTCAGCATCAACCACGGCGTTGTCTCCAACTCGCGATCCAGATACCAGCCCAGCGCACCGGACAAAACGATCAACGCGATGAAGTCGGAGCCGACCCGTATCGCTTCAACCGTCTGACGTTTGCGAGACGACGATTCGCCATCCTCTTTACCCGCCGCAGGATCAGCCGCTTTTTGCGCTTGATCGATGCGTTTGGCCAAAGATTTTAGCCTGTCACGATCAGAATCGTCGAACATGGCTTTGCTCCTTCCGCCCCGTCAATCCGCGCGCAAAGTAGGAGGCTCTTTGCCGCAAGTCAAGCGGGCATTATGAGGCACGTACGGGAAATGGGGTAGCATAACCACGAATGCTGAAAAATGGTATTTAAAGAACGTCCAGCATACTGGACACCAGCGGATGCCGCACAATATCCTGATTGGTCAGCTGCACGACCGAGACGCCCTGCACCACGGACAGTTTGTGCGCAATATCAGCCAGTCCTGACAAACCGCCCAAAAGGTCGCTTTGGTCTGGATCGCCCGTCAGCACCATGGTGGAGTGCCAGCCAAGGCGTGTCAGCAGCATCTTAAGTTGCACATAGGTGCAATTTTGCGCCTCATCAATGACCACAAAGGCATTATTCAACGTGCGGCCACGCATAAAGCCGATGGGCGCGATTTCGATGATTCCGTCCATAAGGCACTGTTTCAGGCGCTTGACACCCAGCCGATCATTCAAGGCGTCATAAAGAGGCCTGAGGTAAGGAGCCATTTTTTCCTGTAAATCGCCCGGCAGGAAGCCCAGATGCTCGCCCGATTCGACGGCAGGGCGGGAAAGAATGATCCTATCCACTTTCCCTGTTTCCAAGGCCTCCACAGCCGCGCTGATGGCCAGATAGGTCTTGCCAGTGCCCGCAGGCTCCGTGGCCACGACCATGTTGTCCTTGGCCATAGCCTCCAGCAAAGCGGCTTGATTTTCATTCTGGGGGCGCACTTTGCGGACATATTTCTGTTCGCGGCGGTTAAGCCCTGCCCCACCGAGGGGATCCCAGCCTTCTTGGTCCCCAAATTGGCCACCTGAGGCCTCGCCGCGTCTTTCGCGGCCACTACGTTCATGACGAAACTCTTTTTCTTCCTGACGCGAACGCCGTTTGGTCATAAGGCTGGTTCCTCCATGGTTTTTAACGATTCGCGCCTGTAAAAAGCATCTCACCAGCAGGTTAACAACTCACTAAAACCCATTATGGTTAACGTGAACCCTTCCAACTAATACGTGAAAGTATTGTGACAAAGACACTACAAATGTTAAAGGAATCCAAAATGCAAATTTAAAGGGAGGATTTAATGGAATTGCTCGCAAATGAAGAATATGGACTCGTATCTAACTTAACTGAGCGACGCAAATTTTTTGCCGCGATTGTATCCAAAGTTATTGACCCATTATCAAAATCTTTTGTGTCATGCCCTGCACGTGACAACTGTTATGTGGTTGATCAAGGTAATAATTGGGTTTTGTCTTTTGAAAAGGGTCAAAAAGTTAATCTTTCTTACCGCTATCAAAACAAAGACGGCTTTCCACACGAAGAAATCGCCGCGGCATGGCTGGCAGCGAAGAACATTGCCTATCCCACAAAAAGCTTCACGATTGAGGTCAAAAGTGACGGAACAGCTTCGCGCCCGTCATCTGTTGTCATGGCCGCAAAATACGGCCCGGATCGTCAACCCTAACGGCTTTTTGTTAACCATCATAAGATTGGAAAAAACCCAGTCTTGACAAGAGCGCCGCCAGACC
>DNGD01000117.1 GCA_003486725.1 Rhodospirillaceae bacterium | reverse complement strand
AGACGCCTTAATACCTTTTCCTATTGTTGATGGAGGATCCTTTGTCGGTCGCGTTTATCGATTTGAAAACCCAATACCAGACGCTTAAAGCCTCGATCGATCAGCGGATCCACACGGTTCTTGATCACGGTCAGTATATCATGGGGCCAGAGGTCAAGGAGCTTGAAGGACAGTTGCAGACCTATACTGGCGCGCAGCATTGTATTACGGTTTCCTCAGGCACGGATGCGCTGTTGATCGCCCTCATGGCGCTGGGCGTAGAGGCTGGTGATGAGGTGATCACGACGCCCTTTACGTTCATCGCGACGGCTGAAGTCATTGTGCGTCTTGGTGCAGCTCCCGTTTTTGTGGATGTCGAGCCGGATACTTGCAACATCGATGCTTCAAAGATCGAGGCCGCGATCACCAAGAAAACCAAGGCGATTATGCCTGTTTCCCTGTATGGGCAGGTGGCGGATATGGACGCGATCAATGAGATCGCCAATCGTCATAATCTGGCTGTCATCGAGGATGCCGCGCAGAGCTTTGGCGCGGACTATAAGGGAAAGAAGAGTTGCAACCTGTCGACCATCGGTTGTACCAGCTTTTTCCCTAGTAAACCGCTCGGCTGCTACGGCGATGGCGGCGCGATTTTCACCAGCGACGACACGCTGGCGAAGGTGATGCGCGAGATCAGGCTGCACGGGGCGGAGCGCCGCTATTACCACACGCGCGTCGGGATTGGCGGACGCATGGATACGTTGCAATGCGCGGTTGTTCTGGCGAAGATGGAGCGTTTCGCGTGGGAGGTCGAGCAGCGCATTGCTATTGGCCAGCGCTATGGCGAGCGTCTTGCAAAAGGTGAGGGCGTCACGCTCACTGCGGTTCGTCCAGATCGCAACAGCGTCTGGGCGCAGTATACCATTCAAGTGAATGAGCGTGAGGCGCTGGCGGCACGGCTTAAAGAACGCGGCGTCCCGACGGCGGTTCATTACCCTGTGCCACTCCACCAGCAGCCCGTTTTCAAAACTGGTATCCGCGTGGTGGGATCGTTGACGAACGCCGAGACGGTTGCCAAGCGTGTGATGAGTCTGCCGATGCATCCCTATATGGACAATGAGACGATGGACAGAATCGTCGACGCGGTCTTGGCGGGATAGACCATAAAAAATAAAACCATATCAATAAATTGCCCTTTATATTCCAGTCATATTTAGGCCTTTATTTTGTCGTAGTCTTCAACCTGTAGCCCTTTTTTATATGGAGGTGACTATGGTACATTCGACAAAAGGCCTTTCAGAGCGTGCGACGCGCGTTTTCCTGAAAGGAACAGTTCTGGTGGCCGTTCTCTTTTCCATCGCTGCCTGTTCTTCGGGATCAACGTCGTACAAGTCTCTACGTTACTTTCCCGATTATCCGGTCTATTCACCGACGAACGAGCGGTAGAATAACACACCGCCGCCTTATACAGGACACGCTAAAGCCGATATCTTGATTTAGATTCTTGTCATGGTTCTTCTTATGGAGGTCGCTATGATGGAGTCGAATAAGGTTTTCTCACAGCGCGCGACGCGCTTTCTGTCGAGGGCGGCGGTGTTGGGAGCGGTTCTGATTACAGTTTCGGCGTGCGCCGTTGTCGCACCGCCACCGCCCCATGCCGTGGCGTATGGGCCGTATTCTTACTATGATTACCCACCTTACTATTCCACCTCGGTCGTTATTGGTGGTTTTGGGCATGGTCATCGTGGTGGATATTATCGGGGTGGCAGCAGGCATCATCACTGGCGGCGTTAAACTCAAGCCGCCAAGCCATCTCTGCTACTTCCAAAACACTTCGGGTGCTTTGCGCACTTTGGCGGGCTCTTTACGGTGGGCGTTCCCAGAGTAATCTACACAGAGCCCGTTAGCTCGGCGGAGTATTAAGTGGGTCATTTTGGTATATTATCGAGAAATCGTAGCTTCGGTTCATTTTTTAATCCTGTGGTGGTTGGTTTCCACTGATCTAAAATTGCACTGTATATGACGTCCGGAAAATATTTCGGCGGACCCTTAACATCTTGTTCCTTTATTTTAAACGCATCACATTCCGGCGTGGATATGTATACGTATAATGTATCATTTTTTCCGATATGCTGGATTACCGATTCATTGTGATCAAGGTGGCCATCGCCTATTAATAGAAGAGCAGTGCCATCACCAGTTTCATTTTTTACAATCTTGGCTATTTGTGGGTTTGCTTCGTTGGTGAGTTTGTCAAGCGAGACAAGAAGCTCAAATAATTTTTTGACGCGGTCTTCAGATAGCGAGTTTACGTAGCGTTCCTGTGATTCGCTGTTAACAAAATCAATAAGGTCACCCAACGTCTCGCGTGAAGCGGTTTCTTCAAGTGGCTGTATTGTGTCAACAAAAGTTACATCAATATTTTTTCTGCGTGATTTGTCGAGTAAAGTTATGAGTTCGTCTTTTTTGGAAGGAACAATTTCGTGTGCGCTTTCTGATAACCGGTCGCTAAGATGCTTTAAGCTGATAGAACCTTCTCTAAATTGGTCAATGATTGGCTGATGTTTGGCTCTATACTCAAGAAAGATGTGAGGCGTCTTCTTTGCGCTTGCTATGACGTCGATGCTCTGGGTCAGCAACGGCAGATTATGTTGTGCGTGGCATTCCCCAATCACAATGTACTTGCGAAATGTCAACAGGGTGCCCAGCACACTCGAGGTTTTATTGTCTGTCCATTCGGGAATGGGCACTTCCGCAGA
>DNGD01000027.1 GCA_003486725.1 Rhodospirillaceae bacterium | reverse complement strand
AGGTTGGCAAGGCTCGCGATTTTAACAACCGTATTGATATCTATGGACATGGCTCTCAAACATTTGTTTATAAGAACAGGTGGCAAAATGCCAAAAGCAAGCTATCATCAGGCATGGCAATCTGCAACCTTTCCGACCTGCTTTCTTTGTTAAAACCCAACCAGTGCCTTTTGGGGCTGGATTACGGGGACGTGGTCATCGGGGTCGCCATCGCAGACCCCGCCGCCCGCGTGGCCTCCCCCCTTATGGGGCTGACGCGCCGCAAATTCACGCAAGACGCCGAGATTTTGTGCCAAATCATCAGGGAGCGCAACATTGGCGGCCTGATTATCGGCCTGCCCAAGAATATGGACGGCACCGAAGGCCCCATCGCGCAGGCGGCGCGGACCTTTGCCTCCAACCTCTTAAAGCGGGTCGCATTGCCCATCCCCGACATGCCCATCGTCTTTTGGGACGAGCGGTTTTCGACCGCCGCCGTGACGCGGGCCATGATCGCGGACGACCGCAGCCGCAAAAAGCGCGACGAAGCCGTTGATAAAGCCGCCGCGGCCTATATCCTGCAAGGAGCCTTGGATGCCTTGCAACGACAAAAGGAACGGCCATGAACGCGCCCGCCCGTTTTACCCTTTTCTACGCCACGCGCGACGGGCAAACCGCACGGATCGCCTCGGCTCTGGCGGGGCATTTGTCCGGCATGGGGCACGAGGCCGACCTTTATGATTTGGAGCATGCCTTTCCGCCACATGCTTTGTGGGATGATGCGACGGCGTGCTTCGTTATCGCGCCCATACGCTTTGGCCACCATCTGCCGCGCATGGAAGCCTTTATCATCCAACACAAAAAACAGCTGGCCGAACAACCGCTGGTGCTGGTGTCCATCAATCTGACCGCGCGCAAGGCGGGAAAGGATACGCCCGCCGCTAACCCCTATCTGCGCCGCTGGATCAAGAAGCACGCTTTGAATCCCTTTATTGCCGCCGTGTTCGCTGGCAAACTGGATTACAAATTGTATAAATGGTGGGAGCGGCAAGCCATCCGCCTGATTATGAAAATCACGGGCGGACCCACCCATCTGACCACCGCCATCGATTATACACCATGGGACAAGGTCGAGGCATTGGCGCGTCGCGTGGCGCGTCTCGCCCCATCCGTGGAGAAGAGGGGCGTAGCATGACAGCCGCCCACGCCCCCACACGCACCGCGATTGTCTTTGGCGGCTCTGGATTTTTGGGCCATGCGGTTGTGCAAGCACTGGCCGCGCGCGGTTATAACGTGCGGGTGCCCACACGCGATCTTGGCAAGACTCTTGATCTAAAGCCGATGGGCGTGACAGGGCAGGTGACCGCGTTCACGGCCTCGGTACGCAGCGACAGCGCCGTCGCGCTGGCGATTGAAGGCTGTGATGTCGTGATCAATTTGATCGGCACGTTGTCCGAGAAAAGAAAAAGCGGCTACCAAACAGCACACGTCGAAACGGCGGCGAGGCTGGCCCGTCTTGCGCGCGAAGCCGGCGTGCGCCACTTCATCCATGTGTCCGCCTTGGGCATTGATCCCCGCGCCAGGGAAACATACGTGCAGACAAAAGCGCGCGGCGAAGAGGCTATCCGCACCTTTTTCCCGCCCGCCGTGATCCTGCGCCCCGGGCTGATGTTCGGGCCGCGAGACCGGTTTTTTAACCGCCTATCCCTGATGGCGCGTTATTCGCCAATCCTGCCCCTTTTCGGAAACGGTCATGCACGGCTTCAGCCCGTCTATGTCGGCGATGTAGCTGCCGCCATCATGGCCGCGATCGATAACCCGTCCGCGCAAGGCGGTGTGTTCGATGTCGCGGGCGCGAAAACGTACACGCTGCGCGAGCTGATGGCGCTGGTCATGAAAACCACCGGCCGTCATCGCCTGCTCGTTCCCATGCCGAACATCTTGGCGCGGGCACTCGTCGGCGTGCTTTCTTTGTTGCCCGCACCGCCGCTCACGAGCGATCAGCTGGGGCTGATGAACAGGGATAATATCAGCCGCGTGGGCAGCATCCTGCCCGTCTGGGGCATCAAGCCCAAAACGCTGGAAGAAATTTTGCCGACATATTTGTGCTGACTCTTCACCCCCGATGAAGGAGGACCACCATGAAAATGACCTGGCTCGGCCACTCGGCCTTTATGCTTGAGGATCAAAACGCGCTGATCCTTATCGATCCCTTTTTGAAAGGCAACCCGCAATTCCCGCAAGAGCTGTGGGGCAAGGCGAAAAAGGCCAATGCCATTTTGGTGACGCACGGCCACGGCGACCATCTGGGCGACACGGTGGAGCTGGCCAAAGCCAGCGGCGCAAAAGTTCTGACAAGCTTTGAGCTCGGGCATTATCTCCGGCAAAAAGGTATTGAGGACAAAAACATCGTCGGCATGAATATCGGCGGTGCCGTACCGTTGCCGGCCTGCACCGTTCATATGGTTCAGGCCATCCACAGCAACAGCATCATGGACGGCGACGATATTATCTATGCGGGGTATCCTAGCGGTTTCGTGATTGAGTGGGGTGCCAGCCGCATTTACCATGCGGGCGATACAGCACTGTTTTCGGACATGGGGCTTATCCAGTCGTTTTACAAACCGACCGTCGGGCTGTTGCCGATTGGCGGACACTATACCATGACCCCCATCGCCGCCGCCTATGCGTGCAACAATCTTTTGGATCTGGAAATTATTGTGCCCATGCATCATAACACCTTTCCGGTGATCGCGACGGATGTTCAATCCTTCAGCGCGATGGTAACAAGGGGGAAGGTCAAGAGCCTGACCGCCGGCGAGTCCATCGAGGTTCCGTAGGGGTTTCGTAAAGTTTTTAAGGAAAGAAATATTGCAATGTCTGCAACGCGAACAGCCCCTGCCGCTTCTTCCGCCGCCTCAAGGCAATGGCAACTGGGACAACCGATCTGGAATCTGACGCTTAATACGCGCGGCGACTGGGTCGTGGGCGCTCTCGGCAACGGCTCGCTTGTCGTGCTTCCGTCCGATGATGCGGGAGAAGATCCGCGCGTGATGGAAGCGCACAAAGGCGTGAGCTTAGAGCTTTGCGCGGACGCCGACGATCACGCCTTCTTGTCCGGCGGCGATGATGGTCAACTTCTCCTAGTCGATCCGCAACTTGCGGTCCCGACGATTTTGGCCACGCAGCCACAGGGACGCTGGATCGATCACGTCGCGGCAAGCGCCGACGGATTTCGCGCCTATGCCAGAGGGAAAACTCTTTTTCGTTTGAATGAGGAAGGACAGGAACAAGTCCCGCCCTTTGCGCTGCCGTCTTCCATCGGGGGCTTGGCGTTTAGCCCGAACGGAAAACGATTGGCCGTGGCGCATTATGGCGGCGTCAGTTTGTTCTGGG
>DNGD01000020.1 GCA_003486725.1 Rhodospirillaceae bacterium | reverse complement strand
ACACGGCGAACGCAGAAAACAAAGAAAAGTTCGGTGTAAGCGTTGTCAACTTTGCCTTTAACATATTGGCATGCACAGTTCTGGCCGCCAAAGTCGGCGTTGCCGGCACAAAAGAATCGTACAGACAAGTACGTCAATCGCTTCCTACAGACATGACGAAGAAACAGGCCGTCGTTTGGAGCCTTATCAGCACCCTTATGCTTTCTCCGTTATTTATGAAGCAATCCACCAATAATAGCGCCGACGTCACGGCCAAGACCGACAACAATAAAGCAACAGAAAGCGTCGTCCAAAGCCGCACGGCTCCGGCTGTTGTCAAAGTTCGAGATATTAAAGGCAACATGGTCGATAAACGATTTGCCTTTACAAACGAAAGTGAAACCCGACTGAATACCTCACTCGCTGCGGTTGCGGCACGTGCTGCCGCCAAGGAAGCCAAACCAGCGGCTCAGGCTACAGCGGGAAAGCCAGTTATAGCCGCCAAAACACCGGATCAGTACAATCCCTTGCTGCACGTTCCTTCTACTCTGACGGGGAAAACGGTCAGCATCACTGCCGACAAACACAAGATTGAGCATATTGCTGCTGACCAAGAGAAGAAGGAAAATGCGTCCGTTACATTGACGCCGCCGGCAAACTACACGCCCGTATCAAAACAACTGCACATCGCCAGAGGAAAAACAAAGGTTGTCGTGACCCCACAACGGGTTGCAAAGACAACCAACACCGTGCAGACCAATGACAAAGTTACCTCCTCACGTGCCATGAAAGGCGTGCTTGCGGGTATCCCTGCTTCTTCATTCCATGCTGTTCCTAAAAATGTGCAAGAAAACTTTATCCGCGCTGTGAAACAAAATAACCTGAGTGAAGCTTACAAGGCCGCGGAGCATATGGCTCACAGCATGATGCTGAACTCCAAGACATCCCTTGATGGTGTCAAATTTGCCGGATTGGTTGTCCACAAGGCAATCAAAGACGGAAACGCTGCCGACCCCACAGTCCTCAAACTGCAGGCACAAGTGGGTGGGGTTATGATTCACGGCCTTACTGGCACGTCAAAGCTTAATCAAGCCGGACGTCTTCTGCATGGCGCATTGGCCTTGCGGCAGGCTGGGGAGATCAACAGAATTACCGGCCTCAACATCAAGTCCGTTGAAGCTGACTATAACGATGCCTTAAAAAACCCTATCTTCGCCGATGCATTCAAAAAAGCCGCCGCAGAGATGCCACTCGAGTACATTGAGATCATGGCGAAGGAAGGTGGAAAACTTCGCGCGGAGTTTGCAAAAGAAGAATTGGCACAGACCGCTGCGCAACGCCCCACTATGATGGTTGTCCAAGATCAAAGGCTGGTCACCAAGGCGTCATTGCACTAACCTTTGCAATCGGCTAAAACAGGCTCATGAATCAGCACTTAATTAGCACGACGGACGCGCTGGCGACGTTTTGCGCATCGCTTCGCGGCGCGCCTTACGTGACCATCGACACCGAGTTTATGCGCGAGCGCACCTATTACTCCAAACTGTGCCTCGTACAGCTTGGTGGGGCGGATCAGGCTGTGGCCATTGATCCCCTTGCGGATGGGATCGACCTTACCCCTCTCTATGATCTGCTCGCCGATACATCCATCATCAAAGTTTTTCACGCAGCGCGGCAGGATATTGAGATTTTTGCACAAGCCTCTGGCCGCGTTCCCACACCCATTTTTGATACGCAAGTCGCGGCCATGGTGTGCGGGTTTGGCGACTCCATTAGCTATGAAAATCTTGCCTCGTCGCTCGCGGGCGCAGTTGTTGATAAATCCAGCCGCTTCACCGACTGGTCGCAGCGCCCTCTCTCCGACAAGCAAATCACCTATGCCCTTGGCGATGTGACGCATCTGCGCATTGTTTATGAAAAGCTAGCCGCCAAGCTAGAAGCAACAGGCCGCGCCGAATGGGTGCAAGAAGAAATGGCTGTTTTGACTGATCCTGCCACCTATCGCGTGGAACCTTATGAGGTCTGGAAACGTCTTAAACTGCGTGCGGACAAGCCGCGTCGCCGCGCTGTTCTACGCGAAATCGCCGCGTGGCGTGAAATGGAGGCGCAACGCGCCAATCTCCCCCGCGCGCGCATAATGAAAGACGAACAGCTGGTCGACATCGCCACCCATGCGCCGACGACAACGGAAGAACTCACAAAACTGCGCGGACTGCCTTCAGGTTTTGCTGAAGGTCGCCACGGCACCGCCATTCTGGAGGCCATCAACCGCGCCATGGCGCTACCCGCCAAAGATTGCCCCGAAGGCGAAGCGCGACGCATTATGCCAAACGGCAGCGGCGCAATCCTTGAACTTCTGAAGGTTCTTTTACGGCAGATCAGCGACGAACACGGCGTTGCCGCCAAACTTGTCGCGACTTCAGACGATCTGGAAAGATTGGCATCGGAAGACACACCAGAAATCAAAACCCTGCAAGGCTGGCGCCGTCAGATTTTTGGAGAAACAGCGCTCGCGCTAAAAAACGGCGACATCGCGCTGATCGTCAAAAAGAACAAAGTCACGACGATCAACGTTTAGTGATCATAAGGCCGATAGGTATAGATCAGTTTTTTATGATCCTCGTCCTCATAGAACTCGATCGAGTCCAGTTCGCCATCAAGGCGGATGGAGCCGCTTTTAATGTTTTGCAATACGGACGCCTTGCCTCCGGAGAATCTCTCCGCAAGACGCTTTTTCTTTTGTTCTCTGATTTCCTTGGTGCTTGCCAGACCAGCAACAAAAACAACGCGAACATTGATGCGCATAAAAATAATATGCGTGAGATTTCCGGCTTGGTTCAAGCGCTCCAGCAATGCCCGTCCATCATCTTCCAAAATAAAGAGGCCGGGAATTTTTACAGGATTTCTTAGGACAAGTTGATAGGTCGAAGGCAACCAATATTGCTTTTCGTCGGCACAAAAGCTTTTATCTGCCGTAACCATCGAGAAGGTATTCACATTGATTTCGCCACCTTGTCCTACGAAAGAATACAGCTTCCGGTCAAAATCATATTTTCCCAGCTTGACTGGTGCCTCATAAGCATAGCCGGCCGGAAAAGTGGAAATCTCACGACGAATTTCATCGCGCAAATCTCTGCGCACTTTTTCCCATTCGAAGTCATTTTGATAGGACTTCTGGACAAGCGCGCAATTCGTTACACGCGCATAAAGGTCGACAGTCCTGTCTTCGTGAAAATCAAGCGCCCCCATCCGGATCAGCGTTTTTGAAATATTGTCCATGCTGGGGGTGGCAAAGATTTGCGCCGATGCGGGACGGGGTATGGCAAGCAGCACCAAGACGGTGATCAAAATGGCTATAAACCTGTATTGTTTCATCCTTTAATCCTCTTGCCACTCAAGTGCAGTCTTCAATGCCTTGCGCATCACGGTTGGTAGCGCCTGCGCAGGTACATCGTGACGCGCGATCCAGATTCCCTCGACCTTGCTGGCGACTTTACGATCTGTACGATCTGTGCTCGCTACGGCCACGCGCAATTCAAGCTCAAAATGTGTAAAAGTATGATGAACGACCTTATCCAAAAGGCGCCATCCCTTCCTTAAGACCGGAGCATAACGAAGTGCCTCATCCCACGCCAGAGGCTTTGAATCATTCAACGGCGTGACGGGTAGTCCCATCATACCCGCCAAAAGACCTTTATCAGGTCGTTTTTGCATCAAAATGCGCCCATTTTTGTCGCTTAAAACAAACAAAAAGGCTTTTCTGCGCGGCTTTTTGGCCATTTTTTGACGCACGGGCAGCGCCTCTTCTACCCCTTTTTCACGCGCAAGGCACCCCTTGCTCCACGGGCACAACGGGCAGCGCGGACTACGCGGTGTACAAACCGTTGCACCCAAATCCATTAACGCCTGTGCATAGTCTCCAAACCGCGCGGCGGGCAAACATTCTGCCGCGAAGGCCTTCAATATCTTTTTGGATTGCGGAAGGGGTTCCTCGACCGCAAAGAAGCGCGC
>DNGD01000228.1 GCA_003486725.1 Rhodospirillaceae bacterium | reverse complement strand
TATGGTTTTTCCGCGCCGCTGGATGAAGCGCTGGCCAGCGTCACGCTGGATCTGTCGGGGCGGCCCTCGTGCGTGTTCAACGGCAACTTTAACGCGCCGGTCGTGGGCGACATGCCGACCGAGATGATCCCGCATTTCTTCCAGTCCTTCGCCAATGCTTTGGGCGCTGCGGTGCATGTCACGGTGACGGGTCAAAACGCTCATCATGAAAGCGAGGCGTGCTTCAAGGCGCTGGGCCGTGCGCTACGCCAAGCCATCGCGCTGGACGGCGACGTCCTCCCGTCCACCAAGGGCGTCCTATGATCGCCATCCTCGACAGCGGCGTCGCCAATCTGACGTCGGTGCAAGCCGCGCTGGATCGTCTGGGTGCGCAGAGCATTATCACGGATGATCCAAAGGTACTACAAAACGCGAACCGCGTGATTCTGCCCGGTGTCGGCGCGGCAGAAGCCGCGATGACAAGTTTGAAAAAGAAGGGTTTGGTGGAAGTGATCCGCGCCCTCACCTGCCCCGTGCTGGGGATTTGCCTTGGCATGCAATTGCTGTTTGACCGCTCGGAAGAAGGGGCGGAATGTCTGGGCATTATCGACGGCGAGGTGCGGCAATTGCGCGTCCTGGGCGATCTGCCGCTGCCCCATATGGGCTGGAACCAGCTTGAGGTTTTAGACGCCGCGCACCCTCTGTTGAACGGCATTAAAACCGGCGATTTTGTGTATTATGTCCACAGTTTCGCCGCGCCTGTCGCCGGAAACACCATCGCGCAAACGACCTATGGCACAGCGTTCACAGCCATGGTCGCCAAGGGCAATTTTATGGGCTGCCAATTCCACCCTGAACGCTCCGGCGAAACCGGAAGCCGCATCCTTAAAAACTTTATCGAAATGGAAAACGCATGATCATCTTTCCCGCCATTGACTTGAAAAACGGCGCATGCGTTCGGTTGGCCCAGGGCGATTTCAACGCTGCAACGCACTATGAATCCGATCCCGTCAAACAAGCCAAGGTGTTTGAAGATGCGGGCGCGGCGTGGCTGCATATCGTTGATCTGGACGGTGCGCAGGCTGGCTCTGTCCAGCAATTGCCGCTGATCACAGCGATGGCGGAAGCCACAAAACTGAAAATCCAAGTCGGCGGTGGCATTCGCAGCGAAGCGGATATTGTGGCGCTTCTCGATGCAGGTGCAACACGCGTTGTGGTCGGCAGTACCGCCGTGAAAGATCCCGCGCTGACCTGTTCTTGGCTTGAAAAGTTTGGCGGCGATAAGATTGTTCTCGCCTTGGATGTGCGCCTCAACAAATCCGGCGTGCCCGAAGTGCTGACCGAAGGCTGGCAGGAAGGCTCCGCACAATCCTTATGGCATGTGCTGGAGGCCTATCGCCCTGAAGGTCTCAAGACTGTGCTTTGTACCGATATCGCGCGCGACGGCATGATGACAGGCTCGAACCAAGAGCTCTATTCCAACATCCGGCAGATGTGGTCGGAACTTGCCATACTGGCGTCCGGCGGTGTGCATAATATGGAAGATTTGCGTGCACTGGCCAAACACGGGATTACCGGCGCAATCGTTGGCAAGGCTTTGTATGAAGGCGCGATTGATCTGGCAGAGGCGGTGACCACTTTGCAACAGGATGTGATCGATGCTCGCTAAACGGATTATCCCCTGCCTTGATGTGAAGGCTGGCGTCGTCGTCAAGGGCGTCCAGTTTCGCGGCCACGAAGTCGTCGGCGATATTCTGGAGCTTGCCGCACGTTATCGCGATGAAGGCGCGGACGAGCTTGTGTTTTATGATATCACGGCCAGCAGCGACGGGCGCAGCGTGGATCGCAGCTGGATCAAACGTATCGCCAATTTGCTGGACATTCCCTTTTGCGTCGCGGGCGGATTGCGCACGGCGGACGATGTGCGTGCTACGCTGGCGCAAGGCGCTGATAAAATCTCCATCAACTCCCCTGCCCTTGAAAATCCAGCGCTGATTGACGCGCTGTCACGCGAGTTTGGCAAGCAGTGCATCGTGGTGGGCATCGATAGCCGCGAAGAGGACGGCGATTATTATGTTTATCAATATACAGGTGATGACAAGCGCACGGTTGCTACAAAACGCCGCACGCTCGATTGGGTGCGCGAGATTGTGGAGCGCGGCGCGGGCGAAATCGTGTTGAATTGCATGAACCAAGATGGTGTGCGTCGGGGCTATGACATCGCGCAATTGGCGGCGGTGCGGGCGATTGCGCCCGTCCCCTTGATTGCCTCCGGCGGCGCGGGAGCCATTGAACATTTCACGGAAGTGTTTCAAAAAGCGAATGTCGATGGCGCGCTCGCGGCGTCCATCTTCCACAAAAAGATCGTCGCCATTCAGGACATTAAAACCACCCTTGCGCAGCAAGGCATACCGGTGAGGAAATAATAACCATGAACGACACTGAACTTGACTTCACCAAAGGCGATGGGTTGATCCCCGTGATTGTGCAGGATAGCGCGAGTCTGCGCGTTTTGATGCTTGGCTATATGAACGCTGAAGCCCTCACCGCTACGCGCACCACCGGCCTTGTGACGTTTTACAGCCGCAGCAAGCAGCGTCTGTGGCAAAAGGGCGAAAGCTCCGGCAACGTTCTGCGCGTCGCGAGTATCAAAACAGATTGCGACAAGGATACGTTGCTGATCATGGCCGCGCCGCAAGGCCCCACCTGCCACAC
>DNGD01000022.1 GCA_003486725.1 Rhodospirillaceae bacterium | reverse complement strand
GGGATGGCTTTTTTTCGTTTCGGTATCCTTACTTCTTGGCGCCGTTGACCGTTTCCTTAAGCTGCTTTCCGGCGCGGAACTTGGGCAGACGCGAAGCCTTGATGCTAATCGCCTCGCCCGTGCGGGGGTTGCGACCCTTGGAAGCGGCGCGTTTGGCAACATAGAAGTTGCCGAAACCGACCAAACGGACTTCCTCGCCTCTTTTCAGGACGCCTTCAACCGTGTCCAAAACAGCATCCACAATGATGGCCACATTGGCCTTGGACAGATCCAGCTTGGCCAACGCTTTGCTATCGGCCACGGCTGCGATAAATTCATTTTTGTTCACGCGGGTTTCTCCCTTGTTAGAAGTGCGAGCCGACGCCAAGGTCACCAGACTATATGGTTACTATAGTCACTGCTTTTTAAAGCGTCTGGGCGTAACCTTAGGCATCGATGGTCGCAACTGTCAATTAAAAGTGGGGTCAATGCGCGGTAAAAGCGAGCCGGAAAGCCAGCGTTTCCGCCGTTTTCGGGGGCCTCGCTTCCAATGCGCCGCACCCCGCGCCACGCAAATGACGACAAAACATCAAGGATAACAAAACAATCTGCGTTCTTTCTCATCCTGACAAACAAGACATAACGGGATCCCCCGACAAGACGGACTTGAATAACGACGTGAAAACTGAAAGGTTAGGCGCGCGTCGCTTTCTTAACCCTTAACCAAAAAGGAATCGCCTCCATGAAACGCTCTTCCGCCCTCTTCTGCTCCCTCGCCCTCGCCGCCTTGTTGCTGGCTGGCGGCGCCCAAGCCGAGGAAGCCGCCGCCCCTGCGCCAGCGGCAACGATGGGAAAACCCGCAACCAATATTCAAAGCGAAATCAAGGCGATCCGCGACGGCATGAAAGCGGATCAAGAGGTCGTCAAAGCAGGCCGTGAGCAGATCAACGCCATCAAGGAAAAGATCAAGCCGAACATGGAGCGCCTGAAGGCCGCCCGAGAAAAGATGAAAGCCCTGCGCGCCAGCGCCAAGGCCAAGCATGAGGGTGCCCGTCAACAGAATAAGGACAAGATCATGGAAAAGATGCAAGGCAAGGCTTCTGAACCGACAGCTGCCCCCGCCGCCTCGCCAAAGATCTGATCGTCTGAAACTATATGTGTTATGCTTGACGCGTCTGTGATAGCGTGATACTACGCTATCACAGACGTTACCGCCACGATTTGAAACACAAGAATGAAGAACGCCGCCTAACCAACAGAGAATTAAAATGAAAAACTTGATGCGCTCCGACCTGTTTTCGCTGAAGCCTTATGTGTCCGCCCGCACCCTTTCCGGCAACACGACCGCCGCCATCGGCCTTGATGCCAACGAAAACCCGTGGACCCCTGCCGGCAGTATCGCGGCGCTGTGCCCCGTCAACCGCTATATCGGCGAGGCGCTGGACGCCTTGCATGAGCGCATCGCGCTGCTCAACGACGTGAAACCCGAAAATGTGGCGCTGGGTCGCGGCAGCAGCGAGTCCATCGATTTGCTGATCCGCCTGTTCTGCCGCGCTGGGATCGACGAAATCCTCGTCTGCCCGCCCACCTTTTCGATGTATCAGGTTTTCGCGACCACACAAGGTGCGAAGACTATTTCGGTTCCCCTGCGCGAGGCCGATGGCCAGCTGGATATGCCCGCCATCACGGCGGCCTGCACCCCCAACACAAAGTTGATTTTTATCCCGACGCCAGCCGCGCCGATGGGTCACGCGATGAACAAGGCCGACATTCTGACCCTATGCAAAATGCGGGCGGATAGTTCCATCATCGTGGCGGACGAAGCCTATATCGAGTTGACGGACGATCCACGCGGACTTCAGGACGAGCTGAAAAACTACCCCAACCTTGTGATCCTGCGCACCCTGTCAAAATCCTATGCGTTGGCGGGAGAACGGATCGGCTTCCTGATCGGCAGCACTGAAATCGTGAGCATGATCCAGCGCATCACTGCGCCCTATAACATTGCGCAAACTTCCGCGCAGGCGGCGTTGGAAGCCATGTCGCCCAGCGGCCTCCTGCTCGCGCAAGAACGCATTGCCCTTTTGAAAAGCGAACGTGCGCGCGTTGCGGCCTTGCTTCCCTCCTCCCCCATGATCACGCGCGTTTTTGAAACCGTGACAAACTTCTTCCTCGTTCAGGTCAAGGATGCGCAGGAAGTCACGAAGGCGCTGACCGTCTATGGCATCCGCGTTCGCCCCAATGTCTGCTCCATCCCGAACACGCTGCGTTTCTCGCTGGGCACGCCGGAACAGAACGACATTCTGCTGGGTGCGCTGGGCATTACCCTCGCGGTTCAAAAAAAAACGCCTCGGTTAACGAGCGTCACACGCAACACCAAGGAAACGCAGATTGACGCGACCGTCAATCTGGACGCGCCGTCTTTTGTAAAGATCGATACGGGCATCGGCTTCTTCGATCATATGCTGGAGCAAATCGCGCAGCATGGCGGCTTTGGCCTTGCGCTGACCTGTCAGGGCGATCTGCATGTCGATGCCCATCACACCATCGAGGACTGCGCCCTTGTGCTGGGCGAGGTGATCAAGAAAGCACTCTCCGACAAACGCGGCGTTGGCCGTTATGGTTTTTCCGCGCCGCTGGATGAAGCACTGGCCAGCGTGACGCTGGATCTGTCGGGACGGCCCTCTTGCGTGTTCAACGGCAACTTCAACGCGCCGATCGTCGGCGATATGCCGACCGAGATGATCCCGCATTTCTTCCAGTCCTTCGCCAATGCCTTGGGCGCGGCGGTGCATGTCACCGTAACGGGACAAAACGCGCATCATGAAAGCGAGGCGTGCTTCAAGGCGCTGGGCCGCGCGCTACGTCAAGCCATCGCGTTGGACGGTGACGTCCTTCCGTCCACCAAGGGCGTCCTATGATTGCCATCCTCGATAGCGGCGTCGCCAATCTGACATCGGTGCAGGCCGCGCTGGATCGTTTGGGCGCGACGTCGGTCATCACGGATGATCCAAAGGTTCTGCAAAGAGCGAACCGCGTGATTTTGCCCGGTGTCGGCGCGGCAGAGGCTGCGATGGCGAGCCTGCGCAAAAAGGGTTTGGTGGAGGCGATCCGCGCCCTCACCTGCCCCGTGCTGGGGATTTGTCTGGGGATGCAATTGCTGTTCAACCGCTCGGAAGAAGGCGCGGAATGTTTGGGTTTGATTGAGGGGGATGTGCAGCAACTGCGCGTCCCCAGTGATCTGCCGCTGCCCCATATGGGGTGGAACCAGCTTGAGATTCTGGACGCCACGCATCCGTTGCTGAACGGCATTAAAACCGGTGATTTTGTGTATTACGTCCACAGCTTCGCCGCGTCAGTCGCGGCCACCACCATCGCGCAAACGACCTATGGCACCGCGTTCACAGCCATAGTCGCCAAGGGCAATTTTATGGGCTGCCAATTCCACCCTGAACGCTCCGGCGAAACCGGAAGCCGCATCCTTAAAAACTTTATCGAACTGGAAACCGCATGATCATCTTTCCCGCCATTGATTTGAAAAACGGCGCATGCGTGCGGTTGGCGCGAGGTGATTTCAACGCCGCCACGCACTATGAATCCGACCCTGTCAAACAAGCCAAGGTGTTTGAGGATGCGGGCGCGGCATGGCTGCATATCGTTGATCTGGATGGCGCGCAGGCCGGCTCTGTCCAGCAATTGCCGCTAATCACCGCGATAGCAAAATCCACGACGCTGAAGATTCAAGCCGGCGGCGGCATTCGCAGCGAGGCGGATATTGTGGCGCTTCTCGATGCAGGTGCAACGCGCGTTGTGATCGGCAGCACCGCCGTGAAAGACCCCGCGCTCACCTGTTCTTGGCTAAAGAAGTTTGGCGGCGATAAGATTGTTCTCGCCTTGGATGTGCGCCTCAACAAATCCGGCGTGCCCGAAGTGCTGACCGAAGGCTGGCAGGAAGGCTCCGC
>DNGD01000199.1 GCA_003486725.1 Rhodospirillaceae bacterium | reverse complement strand
CGGGCAGGGCGCGCCGCTCGTGCCGCTCTATCATCGCGCGCTGGCGGCAGGTTTGAAGAAACCAACCGCGATTATCAATATTGGCGGCGTGTCGAATATCACATGGATTGGCGGTGAGAGGGATGATGAGCTTTTGGCTTTTGATCTGGGGCCGGGCAATGCGCTGATTGATGATTGGATTCTTCGTCACGTGGGGGAAAATTGTGATCGCGATGGTGTTTGCGCCGCGAGGGGCGCGGTGGATGAAAAGCATATAGTGAAGTTTCTCGAACATCCTTTTTTCCAAGTGAAGCCGCCAAAGTCGCTGGATCGCGATGTGTTCGCTGGGTTTGTTCCAGAAGGTGCGAGCGTAGAAGACGGGGCGGCGACGCTGACGATGATGAGCGTGGCGGCAATCGCCAAGGGACTTGAGGCCGTGCCGGTGTTGGCGCGAGAAGTTTATATTGCGGGCGGGGGACGGCATAATGCGACGATGATGCGCTGGCTGGCGGAGCGGACGGGACTGTCTATTAAATCCGTTGATGCGCTGGGTTGGAACGGTGATGCGGTAGAGGCCGAGGCGTTTGCCTATCTGGCCGTGCGCTCGGTTTTGGGCTTGCCGCTCAGCGTACCGAACACCACCCGCGTTTCCCAGCCGATGACGGGCGGGAAGTTGAATAAAGGCATTGCATAATTCAACAGGCCGGTCTTATGGAATAATAATGTTCCGAATAAACCGTACACAGGCATTTGGTGTGCGGGCCCGTTCTTCGTCTGAGGCGTTGATTGTCATGGCCGTTGCCATCGCAAGATAACCCAATGCGTTGCCAGCAAGAAGCATTAAACCTTCTTGCTGGGACGTCAGCTCGGCGAATGGGAATCCCTTTGCGGCGGCAGATCCGGCTTTCGCGAGCATGGTGACTGCCACAAGGGTGAAGAGGCCGAGGAATGTGCGTTTGGTCAAACGGTTTCTATCGTGGTCGCTATGATGGTCTTCGGCACGTTCTGGTCTATTCTGCACGCTGGTCGATAGAGACTCGGTTCTTATAATCTTATCCTTTGAAAATATTGTCGCTTAATGAATTAAGAAATTCTAGCCTTGGCTTGGTATGTGAAGTGCTGCGATCGTTTTGGGGAGAGCCGTTCTGCTGGTGTCTTCAGACGGAAGGAAAGTTTCAGCCGCCAGACAGGCTCCGAAGGCAAAGAGCCCGCCAAACACCGCCAAGATAGAAGTGCTTGTTGGGTTCACTATTACGGCAGCGGCAGCGGCGAAAGTTGTAGTGGCTGCCGCTATTTTAAGGACCATGAGTTTCTGTTTTGTCGTAGTCATGACACCTCTCCTTTTTTATTCTTAAATAAATTTTAAAAAATAGGATCCCCGCTTGCGCGGGGATAATAATATGTGTTCTTCAGTCTTTAGTTTATCCTGCCATTGCAATCTGTGAGGGCGCCGTGCGGAGCAGTGCGTTGTCGAGATATTCCTCGACGTTGGAGGCCATCTCGTCGATTTGGTTGGTAAAGAAGTGGCCAGCCCCCGGAATAACGCGGTAATCCAGATGAATGCCGCGCTGATGTGAAAGCTTTGTCACCAATTTGGAGACGAAAGGCTCTGGCACGATTTCGTCGGCCTCGCCATGTAGGATCAACCCTGATGAAGGGCACGGCGCCAAAAAGGTGAAGTCCAGCATGTTCGCTGGCGGCGCGACGGAAACAAAAGATTCAATTTCAGGGCGGCGCATCAAAAGCTGCATCCCGATCCACGCCCCGAAAGAAAAACCGGCAACCCAGACGCTGCGTGCATTCGGATTGATGGATTGCACCCAATCGAGGGCAGAGGCGGCATCGCTCAATTCGCCTTCGCCGCGGTCATAAGCGCCTTGGCTGCGGCCTACGCCACGGAAGTTGAAACGAAGCGTTGAAAAATCCCGTTCGGCAAAGGCATTGAAGAGAGAGTAAACAACTTTGTTGTTCATTGTCCCGCCATGCTGCGGATGAGGGTGCAGAATAAGGGCAACAGGAGCCGTCGGAGATTTCCCCGGCGTGTAGCGACCCTCAAGACGTCCGGCAGGTCCGGCAAACAAAACTTCAGGCATTTTATCCCTAACCCTTTATAATTGAATGGTTATTCGCACTTGCAGCATAGAAAGTGACTTGACCAAACCTTATTCGTTATGGAACCATAGCACGAACCAAGGGGCAAAATTCAAGCAAGTAATTNNGGGGAGTGGCATGAGAATCAGCACAAAAGGACGTCACGCCGTTATGGCTATGGTTGATTTGGCGCGTCATGGTGCAGAGAAGCCTGTTCCGCTCGCAGAGGTTGCTCAAAGGCAGGCAATTTCATTGTCCTACCTTGAACAGCTGGTTGCCAAGCTAAAGAAGCAAGGTCTGGTAAAAAGCACGCGCGGACCGGGCGGGGGTTATGTTTTGGCCTTTGACGCATCGTTGATAACCATCCAGCAGATCGTCGTTGCGGTTGATACGTCTTCACAACGCGACAAAAACGCGGCACCGCAAGGCGAAGGCCAGACAGCGCGGAAATTGACCGATAGCCTGTGGCAGAAGGTCTCTGAAGAGCTTCAGAAGTACCTTAAGTCCGTGACTTTGGCCGATGTCGTGCAGCGCAGGATTTAGCCGCCGGTCTTAATGCCCCAGTTTGAAAATTCCTCGTACGAAAAGTAGCGATTCGGGGTATAATGCCTCGTCGCGTTATTTTCGAGGGATGTCTATGGACAATGTTATTGAATTCAACGAATTCACCATTTCTTCAAATGGTGGGCAAGTTGAGGCCTTTTGCTGGCTGTGCCAAAAGGGGACATCCCTGCGTGCCCTTTTCTGCCAACATTGCGGCACGATCCAGCCCGTTCGGGCTTTGGATCATTTTGCGCGTTTGGGACTAGAGCGCCGGATCGATGTCGATTCCGAACTGCTTGAGCGGCAATATGCATCCTATAAACGCACCTTGGCTCCGGAGCCAAGGTGCGTTTATAGGATGCATATTGCCGCTCAAGCAGTTCGGAATCGACATCGATCCGGCGCTCTAGTCCCAAACGCGCAAAATGATCCAAAGCCCGAACGGGCTGGATCGTGCCGCAATGTTGGCAGAAAAGG
>DNGD01000177.1 GCA_003486725.1 Rhodospirillaceae bacterium | reverse complement strand
GCGAAATCTTAAAGCGTGTTATGCAGAATGCAGAGTCAGTGGAGGGGTAATTCATGATCGTTGCTCTTTATGCGCGGGTATCGACTACAAAACAGGCTGAAAAGGATTTATCCATTCCCGACCAGATTCGGCAAATGAAGGAATGGATCAAGGCGCGACACTATACGATAGCTGAAGAATACATTGAGCCAGGGGCATCTGCAACCGATGACAGGCGGCCGGTTTTTCAACAAATGATTGCCGATGCATGCACGTCACCGCCGCCTTTTGATGCAATCATCATTCACAGCCTTTCCCGTTTCTTTCGGGACATGGTACGAGTTTGCCCTCTATGAACGACGTCTGAAAAAATACGGAGTAATAATTCTTTCCATAACACAGCAGACAAGCGACGATCCGGCGGGAGAAATGGCGCGGCGCATCTTCAGCCTTTTCGATGAATATCAAAGCAAGGAAAACGCAAAACATACCTTGCGCGGTATGAGTGAAAACGCAAGGCAGGGGTATTTCAACGGATCAACCGCTCCCTTTGGTTACAAAACAATTGAGGCCGGAAGAACGGGCGCACATGGGCGGATTAAAAAGAAACTCGACCTCAACCCTGCCGAAGCCGAAGTTGTTCGCAAAATCTTTGATTTTTATATCAGCGGCATTGATGGCCCACGCATAGGCATGAAGGATATTGCCAAACGCTTAAACGAGCGTGGCATTTTGATGCGCGGCAAGCTCTGGCGCGTCCAAAAGATTCATGAAGTCCTTTCCAGCCAGACCTATATGGGTTTGCATATCTTCAACAAGTTTAACTCCAAAACCAAACAAACCAAGGATGAGGCGGATTGGATCAAGGTTCCTGTTCCTTCCATCATTGATGCAGACTTGTTTGAACGTGCCACGCGTTTGCGCTCTGCCAACATGCCTAAAATGTGTGTGCCACGTCGCGAGACTTCTCCCAATCTACTGACGGGCCTTCTTAAATGTGACTGCGGCGCAAGTATGGTGGTCATCACTGGCAAAGGCGGTCAGTATCGCTATTACTCATGTGTGAACCGTATCAGCAAAGGTAAAAAGGCTTGCACTGCCAAAAACTTTCCCGCTGAACGATTGGAAGGCTTGGTCTTAGATGCTGTGCGCCAGAAAGTGTGCGCACCTGACCATATGCGCCAAATTATTGATGCGCTTAAAACCGAACTCTCCAAAACAGGGGGAGCCGAGCGCGAACGCATCAAAAAGCTTCAGACCGAACTCAAAACCATCGAAGTCGCCCAGACCCGCCTTCTTGAGGCTGTTGAAACCCGAGCCCTCGACCTCGATATGGTCAGAGACCGCGCCCAACAACATAAAGCCAAGAAAGAAAGCCTTCTCATCGAAATGGCTGGTCTCAGCCGTAAGCGTGAAATGCCGTTGGGGATCATCACGCCTAAGAAGATTGACGCTGTCTCACGGGTCTTGCGTGACCGCCTTACCACGTCCACCCCATACTCCCGCGCCTATCTTAAGGCCGTTCTTAGCGAGGTCAGGTTAAAGGAGGATGAGATCACAATCTCCGGCTCCCGCTCGTCCTTGGTGGGTCTTGTGTCGAGCGGTGGCAACTTAAACATGGGTTCAGTGCCCAGTTTCGTACAGGATTGGTGTCCCCGATAGGATTTGAACCTACGGCCCCAAGTTTAGGAAACTTGTGCTCTATCCAACTGAGCTACGGGGACAGCGATTTTGGGCGTTATTACTCTATCGGCGAAAGCTTTAAAAGCCGTTTATGCCGCCCGTTTATGGCTTAGAATACGCCCAAACGCAACAAAGTCGCACAAAACACGGGTTTTTAGGCCGTGATTTCATCTTCTTCGGTGGGGAAGCCGTCCGTGCTGCGGCGTTTCGGCGTGGCATTCGCGGGGTTGAACAGTTCGCTCAGCCGCTTCAGGCGACGCTCTTCCTCCAGCGTCGGCGTGCCGCTGGCTTCTACGACGCGACGGATCACATCGAAGGCCTGTTTCTCGCTTCCACCCGCCCGATCAAGCAGAGCGGGGATGGCGCGGATCGCGCGGTCTTCGTCAAGGAGCAGCATCATATATTGCTGCCTTGCCAGCGCCTTGTATTCGTCATGGGTCATGGACGGGAAAACACTGCTCTCGCTGCGCAGGTGCAGCAGCATTTTATATTCGCGTTCATCCACCGCATTGTCCCGCACGACTGACATAAAGTAAGCCGCGCGTCATGGCCTCGGCCAAACCGCCAGCTTCGATCTGCATCATGATTTTCAGCAAGCGGCGGTTGCGCTCTTGCTCGATCTCGATGTCGCGCTCGGCGGCAGGTTTTGCATAGGGGCGCACGGTGCGCAGCCCCACCATGGCCTGCAGCAGCGGCGAGCCATAGATATTCATGAACATCTCTTCGACAAGCTTGTTCCTGTTTTCGTTGAAAGTATCCAGAACAAGCACGATCTGGTCGGAAATCATTTCCTGCATCTTCCAGAAGAAATTATCCGGCGACACGGGCTGGCGGTTTGCCTTGGCATAGGCCGCCAGTTCAGGAATGTTCTTGAGCAGCGGGTTTTTATCGGAATAGAACGCGACCTTGGCGCGGAGCGGATGTGCGGCGCGCATCGCGTCTGCCGTCTGGCGCGTGACCATCGAGCGGATCAGCGGCGAGACAAAAGTATAGTACATCCCTTGCAGATTTTCGGAAACGCGCGCGACGGCCGCAAAGCGCATATCGTCTTCATACGTGTTGCCGCCCAGCGCACGGATATCTTCGAGCCCGCGTTTTTCAAAGCGCAGCACATAATCGCCCGAGGCCAGATCCGCATTCATCGAGTCGACTTTTTTCGACGTGAAGACGGCCTCGTAAAGACCCGGCGGCAACGTTTCGACCATGTCGATGTTGCTGATAAACTTCTGATGCTCTTTGCTGGCCACCGAGGAAGAAACAAAGATGCCCAGATGCCCGATGTTTTCGTGTTTCGAATAGATGATCGTCTGGCCATTCGCGATGATGTCGTCATCGGCGCTGTAAAGCTCCAAGATCCAGCCCAGCGCCTGTTGCGGCGGCGTGATGTCATCGCCGTGCGAACAGAAAACGATGATGGGCGATTTGATGTTGCGCAGATCGGCGCGCAGGCCGCCCGACGTGTGGATCTTGCCCATCGCCAGATGGTTGCCGATGAACAGATCATCGACGATAAACTGGATTTCCTCACGCCCCAGCAGAACGGGGCTGCTCCACCAACGCTCGAACTCTAAAAAGCGTGGACCTTCGGTGTCCACCTTGGAATAGACGTTGTATTCTTTTTTCCAATAGGTGTTGGAAGGGTTGGCCTTTTCGAAATTCTCGACCAGAGACGCGCCGTCAAACAGGCCGTCACCCAAATCGCTGGCCAGCGCCACGGTCCACGAGCCGCCCGTCATCCCGCCCGTATAGCGCATCGGATTGACGCCATGCACGCCCGCCCAATAGGAGATCGGCGCGCCAGCCAAAATCAAAACACCGGCAAGCTTGGGGTTCGTCGCGCTCATCAGCGCGATTTGCCAGCCCGCCTGACAATTGCCGATCAAGCAGGGCTTGCCCGCATCCGGATGCCATTCGATGACTTTGGAAACAAAGTGCGCTTCAGCCGCGCACACATCTTCCACGGTTTGACCGGGGATGGGCTCGGGCAAGAAACTGACGAAATAAACGGGGTGACCATCGGCCAGCGCGAGGCCGATTTCGCTTTCCCTCTTCATCCCGCCGATACCGGGGCCATGCCCTGCGCGTGGATCAAAAACGATAAAGGGACGTTTGGCCGGATCGGTCACGACGCCTTCGGGCGGCAGGATCCGCAGCAACATGTAATTGACGGGCGACAGCAAATCGCGCCCGTCGATCAAGATGACAGGATCGAATTGCAAAACGTTCGGCGCGACCTTGGCCTGATGCTCGAGCTGCGCATTGCCGCGCTGACACAAAATGTCGAGGAAAAGCACCTGCCTTTGGCATGCATCCACCCAATATTCCGCGGCCTGCTGCATCAACGCAAAAACAGGAAAACCCGACAACAGCGGCGCGATGCTGGCTGGCGCAAGGGACGGGGTCAGATCGTTCGAAGGCGATTTAGCCAAGGTCATGACAGGTGGGGCTCTCGAAAAAAATCAGCGGATCTAAACCTTGGATCCAGAAGGGACAAGGAAACCGATTATGGTTAACGAACTTGTATCATGCCCTCAGGCCAAGAAAAAGGCTTTTCGGCGCGCCTGTTCCGTTTCAAATTTTATCGTGTTTGTGTGTCACTTCTTTTTCGAAGAACAATTCATACGCCTGTAGATTCTGCCGCATAAATCCTTTCGGAAGGTGACCGATCCCAGCTTCGCCGGTCAGCGCGCCAAACTGGCTTTGATAGGCGTTGGCCGCCTGCGTCTTGTTCACCAGAAAATCTTGCGCCGGTATCTTCCGGACAACGCCCCTTGTTGGATGCGAAAGCAGTTGCCGGAATGCCAGAACCGGCCAGAACCACATGGGATATTCGAACACGGGCACCGTGATTTTGCCGCTGGCACACAGATGATCAATCGCGTCTGCCACGGCGCGATGATCGTCATGCGCATCAAGGCCATAGGGAGAGAGGATCAGCGCCGGCGCGTGCAGCCATATCTGGCTGGCGATATCTTGCGCGATCGCGGAAAGTGACTGCGCCGCCTTCCCATCCTGATAATCAAGGAACACAATGGATTCTGGCTGCACGCCCAAGGCCTGCACGGCTTTTTGCGTCTCGCTACGCCGCATCGCGACCAGACTTTCGCGCGGCATCGGCTGCAAAGTGGGCGCGGCGCTGCCATCGGTAACGACAATGATGCGAACAGGGACGCCGTTGGCGCGCATCCGCGCAATCAGCGCGCCGCAGCCCAGCGTTTCATCATCCGGATGGGGCGCGATCACCATCAGCCCGCCGCTTTCGGCAGGGGGGAGGCGATCAGTCGCCTCGGTGGCAAGGGCAAAGTAAAGCCGTTGCAACACGAACGTCAGATTATTCTTGATGATTTGTTTCACAGTTGTTCTTGTTTTATGCGTTTTTGGAAGGCTCTGGCACTTCGGCTGGCTGCGCTTCGAACTTCGCCAGCCATCGACCCAAGTGAATATCAACCTCGATAATATGATCACACAACCATGTACGCAAGAAAACAACGGTGTCCTGCGACAGCCCCGCCTGACCGGATTCAAAACGATTGAGGAAATCTTCCAGTTGTTTCGTCAAGCGGTCATGTTCGATCTTATGCGGAATGATTTGGGGATACGCCGTTTTGCGCATCAACGTCTCTTCATGCACAAAATGCGCTTTGGTAAAATCCATAAGTTGTTTGAGCGCGTTGGTCGCACCCGCATGGCTGTCGCCGTTCACGCTGGCGTCATGCAGCCTGTTGATCAGGTCGATCAGCTTTTTATGATCGGCATCGATCAGCCGGTAATGAACCGACAGGATATCGCTCCAGTCTAAAAACGCCATAAGCCCTCCACGGACAAAGAAAACATGATATGCTACAAGCTGTTGCTTAAGGGACAATTAACGCTTTCCCGACGGGAAAACGGGTCTTTTTTTACAGGCAGAACTCCCATAAGGTGAGAGCATAACCCAATAGGGATGATTCGCCGCCATGACGCAAACCTTTTTAAACGCCTTTATCTCTCTTCTCGTTATCACCAACCCGCTGGCGGTCGCTTCCGTTTTCGTCGGACTGATGGCGCATAGCAACCCCAAGGAAGCCCAAGCCACGGCCATCAAAGCCGTCGGCGTTTCTTTCGGTCTTTTGCTGTTCTTCGCTTTCTTGGGGGAATGGTTGCTCACCAGCCTGGGTATTCGCATTCCTTCTTTCCACGTCGCGGGCGGCATTTTGCTGTTTGCCGTCTCGTTTCGCATGGTGTTCGGCGATAGTCGTATCGGCACGCCCGGCACCGATCAAAGTTCCTTTGCCGACCGCGCGGATGTCGCGGTGTTTCCGTTGGCCATCCCCTTGATCGCCGGCCCCGGTTGTATGACCGTGATCATTCTGCTGATGAGCAGCCCTTCCGGATTGGAAGGGGGCGGCGCTGTCATTGCCGCACTGACCCTCGTTATGGGCATCACGCTGGCCACGCTGCTGGCGTCCCGCAACATTCTTCGCGTTATAGGAGCCAGCGGCAACGTGATCGTCGCGCGTGTCATGGGCATTATTCTAGCGGCACGGTCTGTTCAATTTATCGTCGACGGCCTTCGCGATATGCATGCCAATTTCTTTGCCAGTTAGGGATCGATAACAGATGATTATCCACGCCTCCTGCGTAGCCATAGACGGACAAGCCGTCCTGTTGATGGGCGCGTCAGGCATGGGGAAATCCGATGTGGCGCTCCGGCTTATCGAGGACGGCGCGGTGCTGGTTTCCGATGATCAAACGGTGCTGACAAACGAGCGCCGCAAAGTTCTGGCCTCTCCCCCGCCGCAACTGGCTGGCATGATCGAAGTGCGCCATGTGGGCCTGCTCAGCGACCGGCCTTATGCCTCAAAGGTGCCCGTGAGCTTGGTCATCACCCTTGTCCCCTCCGACCAAAGACCCGAGCGGTTGCCTTGTAACGCAACATATTCTTTGCTTGATCAGCCCGTCAGGTGGCTTAAACTGGTCGGCCATGAAGCGTCAACGCCAGCCAAAATAAGGCTCGCCTTGCAAGGATCCTTCCACGATGCCGGATAAGCCAATCAAAGACAAAAACCAGCGCCCCGTCATTATGCTGACGGGCATGTCGGGCGCAGGGCTTTCGACCGCGCTCAAGGTTCTTGAGGATCTGGGCTACGAGGCCGTCGATAATCTGCGCCTTGGCCTTGTGCCTCAATGGGTCGATGGTGCGAAGGCGGGCAAAGCTCTGGCCGTGGCCATCGACGCCCGCAACGCCAATTTCTCGGTCGAGGAAGTGCTGCGCGTTTTGGCGCAGCTGCAAGAGCGCGACGATTGCGCGCCCCGCCTCGTGTTTCTCGACTGCTCGGACGAGGCGCTGCAACGGCGCTTTACGGAAACAAGGCGGCGTCATCCGCTGGCCATTGACCGCCCCGTGACGGACGGGATTGCAAAAGAACGTGTTCTGGTCGCCCGCCTGCAAGGCGAGGCGGATCACGTCATCGACACCTCGGCTTTATCCATCCACGATCTGCGCCGCCTGATCGTCGGGCATTACCGAACCGAAACCGAAACGGGTCTGGCCATCTATGTGATGTCCTTTTCCTATCGCTATGGCTTGCCACGCGAGGCCGATTTGGTGTTCGATGCCCGCTTCCTGAAAAACCCGCATTGGGACAAAACCTTGCGTCCTTTAACAGGGCTGGAGCCAAGCGTCGGGGACTACATAGAAAAAGATCAGGATTATGAAGGGTTTATGACTCATATAACTGGGCTTTTGTTTCCGCTCCTGCCGCGCTATCAACAAGAGGGAAAACTCTATCTCACCATTGCCGTCGGCTGCACAGGCGGACGGCACCGATCCGTCTTCATCGCCGAGAAACTGGCGACGGCACTGGCAGGAAACGGCTCTATCGTCGGGGTTGGGCACAGGGATATCGATAAATCACCCGCAAAGGCATAAAAGGAGCGCACTTCATGTTTGGTATTGTTCTTGTTTCCCATGGCGCCATCGGGCGGGAAATGCTGGCCGCCGTCAACCAGATCGTCGGCGCGCAGGCGCAAGCCAAGGCCATCAGCATCGCGCCGGATGACGATATGGATCAATGCCGGCAGGAAATTCTGGACTCCATCAAGGAAGTGAACACGGGCGACGGCGTTGTCCTTTTGACCGATATGTTCGGGGGCACGCCCAGCAATCTGGCCTTCGCCGCCATGCCGAAAACAAGCGCGGTCGTTCTGGCCGGCATTAATTTGCCGACGCTGATCAAGCTGGTTTCGATGCGTGGTAATGTCTCCCTTTTGGATGCTGTCACCGAGGCCGCTGCGGCAGGGCGTAAATATATTCAACTTGTCACGGAAAACATGGCAGCGACTAGCAGCTGATTGTCGGGAAAATGGACACGGAAAATTTTCAAACGGACGAGTTATGCCAGATCGTTGTTTTGGTCAACAAGCGGGGGCTGCATGCCCGCGCCGCCGCCAAGCTCGTTCAAGCCGCCGCGCAGTTCAAGGCCGAGGTTTTCGTTGCGTGCGGCGACATGCGCGTTTCGGGGCAGTCGATTATGGGCCTGATGATGCTGGCCGCACCCTGCGGCACACGGATCAGGCTCTGTGCCTCGGGAAGTGAAGCCGCACAAACACTGGACTTTTTAGCCGATCTTGTCAGACGGGGGTTCGATGAAGAATAAACCAGACGATCAATCACCGGAAACTGTACAGCCAGAAAAAATCTTGCGCGGTATCGGCGTCTCTGCGGGTATCGCCATCGGCCCCGCCTTTGTAATCGACCAGCACGGCGTCCCCGTGCCGGAATATTCCTTGCTCGCTAGCCAGATTGATAAAGAGATGAAGCGGTTTCAAACCGCCGTCGTGAAAACGCAAAAACAACTGGGGCAACTCAGGGTAAAGGCCGAAAGCCTTCCCGAAGGCGCAAATGAAGAAATCGGCCTGTTGCTGGAAGCCTATAAGGGCATGGTCTCCAGCTCGCGCTTGCTGCGCGGGGTCGAGGCCATGATCATGAACGAGCGCCTGAACGCCGAGGCCGCCGTGCAAAGACAGATTAATATTATCGCGGCAGGCTTTGCGGCGATGAAGGATGAATATCTGGCGGCTCGCGCTGGCGACGTGCGCGAGGTCGGCTCGCGGCTTATTCGCAATCTGCTGCAACAAAAATACAATCCGTTCGAACATGCGCCGCCAAGCAGTATCTTTCTGGCCGAAGAAATTACCCCCGCCGATACAGCGCTGATGGATCCCGCACGCGTGGCGGGCTTTGCCGCCGTGCTGGGCGGCGCGGAAGGCCATGCGGCGATTATGGCGCGCGCACTAGGCATTCCCGCGCTTCTTGGTGTCACCGCCCTCATCAGCGGCGTTTCATCGGGGGAACTGGTTGTCATCGACGGCAACGAAGGCCTGATCATTCTGCGCCCCTCGGCGGAAACACTAGCGCATTACAGAGCCGAAGCCGCCAAGGAAGTCCGCGAGATCAAAAAACTGAAAGGCCTGCGCGCCGTCCCCGCTATCACGATGGACGGCACGGCTATTCGCGTCGAGGCTAACCTAGAATTGCCACGCGATGTCGAGGCGGCGTTGGAAACGGGCGCGACGGGCGTGGGGCTTTTACGCACCGAGTTTAACTTTATGAACCGCCCCGATCTGCCATCCGAAGATGAGCAGTTCGAGATTCTGCGCGATCTCGTCAAGAAAATGGAAGGTCGCCCGCTCACCGTTCGCACATTGGACGTCGGCGGCGAAAAGATCGCCTCTGCCCTTGGCGAAACCGTGGGCGAGAGCATCAACCCCGCGCTGGGTCTTCGCGCCATTCGTCTGGGCCTGCGTGAGCCCAAGCTGCTCGATACGCAGCTGAGCGCCATCGTGCGCGCCTCCGCCTATGGCCCCGTACGCATTCTGATCCCGATGGTGTCGTCCGTCGATCAAATGCGGCAGGTACGAGAGCGCCTTGTGCAAATCGAAAAGCGCCTTCAAAAACGCGGCATCAAGCTGCCCCATGTCTTGCCGCCGATCGGCGCGATGATCGAGATTCCGGGTGCCGCTCTTTCCGCCGATGCCTTAAGCAAAGTGTGCGATTTTTTTGCGATCGGCAGCAACGATCTGACCCAATACACACTGGCGATCGACCGCGGCGATGATCGCGTGGCGAACTTATACAACCCTTATCATCCGGCGGTTCTCCGTTTGATCGAGTTCACCATTGCGGCGGCGTGGCGGGCGAATATTCCGGTCAGCCTGTGCGGCGAATTGGCAGGAAATCCGCGAGCGACGGCGTTGTTGCTCGGGCTGGGCTTGCGCGAGTTTTCGATCGCGCCATCCCGGCTGCCCAAGATCAAACAGATCATCCGCTCGCTTAGTATGGCGCAAGCCGTCTCGTTCGCCCAAAGCGTGCTGCAACAAAATGACGAAGCCACGATCAATGCTCTGCTCGATCAAGGTGCGGGCAACATACAATCGCCCCTTTTGATGAGAAAAAGGCGATAAACCCGTCGTTTTTCGCCTTTGTCCGCTGCAAGCCGTATGATAGACGTTCTTCGTCGCACACGTTTTCCGTTTTACTCTTTACCAAAGGGCTGTTTTCTATGTCTTCCACCTTCGCTGATTACAAAGTCAAAGATATTTCGCTGGCCGCTTGGGGTCGCAAGGAAATCGCGATTGCCGAAACGGAAATGCCCGGCCTGATGGCGCTGCGCGAAGAATATGGCGCGGCGCAGCCGCTCAAGGGCGCGCGCATTACCGGTTCGCTGCACATGACGATCCAGACCGCGGTGCTGATCGAAAC
>DNGD01000216.1 GCA_003486725.1 Rhodospirillaceae bacterium | reverse complement strand
TGAACAACAAGGCGAAGAATATTATCGCGCTGTCGCAGATTTTGGTGGATCAATATCGCGGCGAGGTGCCACAGACGCGCGAGGAGTTAGAGACGCTTCCGGGCGTCGGGCGCAAGACGGCAAACATTGTGTTGAACGTCGCGTTCGGTCAGCCCACGATGGCGGTGGACACGCATGTGTTTCGCGTGGCCAACCGCACCGGTCTTGCTCACGGCGACACGCCGGAGGAAATAGAAGCTTCGCTCCTAAAAATCGTGCCGCCAAAATTTTTGCATAACGCGCATCACTGGCTTTTGTTGCACGGACGCTATGTCTGTAAGGCAAGAACTCCGGCTTGCCCCGCCTGCCTTGTGCGCGATCTGTGCGAATATAAAGATAAAACGGAGTAACAAAAAAGGGCTTGGATTTCTCCAAGCCCTTTTGTCTCTCACGAGAACGATAAGCGTATAAAGCTTATTCGCCCTTCGCTGTGTTCTTCAGCTTCGAAAGCGCGCGAACCTTGACGCGTACGCTTGCGGGCTTGGCATCGGCCTTCATCATTTCGCCCGTGGCGGGGTTGCGGATCAGTGTGCCAGCCTTGCGGGCAGGAACCTTACGCAATGAAACTTTCAAAACGCCAGGGAGTGTGAATTCGCCAACGCCCTTGGGATGAACAGAGCCCATCATGGTGTTGACGAGTGTATCAAACATACCGGTTGCAACTTTGCGCGATACTTCATTCTGTTCCGCGATCAAGCCGATCAGTGCTGACTTTGTCAGAACTTCCTTGACGGGGCGAACGGTTGCTGTGGTTTTGGTAGCTGCTTTCTTGGCCATTAGACTCTCCTAAGGTTGAATTGATAGCTGAAAAAACGGGAAGTAGAATCACATCAGCATCCCTATTGTGTTAGCACCAATTTCAAGGGATGCAATCTGCTTTGTGAGGGAATCGCCTATAAAACAGCAATTTTTTCACGTTATGGCTAATTTTTGTTAACGAATGACGGGGTTTTCCTGTTGCGAAGGCGTGCCGTTTCTGTGCAGAACCCCGCCGACCGACAACCGGAACGCGAGTCCTGACGTGCGTTTTTCCAAAGAATTTGCAGCGTTTTCAGCGATGCGGCTATTTCTTTTCCGGATTTTGGTTCGCGATGGCGAGGATCGCTTTGGCCAATTTGTCACGGGCGGCGACAGCCTCGGCGCTCGCTCCGCCCTGACCTTCATGCGAAAACGACGTGAAGCCGCCGCGATCCGTCAGATAAAACAGGATGGCCACGGTGACAGCTGGCGCGTCTTTTTCTTCCGCAGGCGGGGCGCAGGAAGCCTGTGCCAGCCGCAAAACGAGCCCCTCGGCTTTTTTCTCCCGCTCGATATCCGCCTTGAAGGTGCCGGCGCAACGGGCCTTGAGGCCTTGCATATGAAGGGCAATCAGGTCGGACAGGCTTTTGCCTTCCGGCGCGCGGCGCTCGCGAATGCCGCCCAGAACCGTGCCTGTTTTCCATATATAATCGGCGGGACGTTCGTCGGGCGGGATCTTGCTCATATCCATCACGGCGACATCGGTGAAGCCAGCGGTGACCAGAAGCGCCTTCAGCGTTTCGGGCATGGCCTGCTCAGCCATGGCCGCTTTTGGATCGACCTTGCCCTTGTTGCTTTTCAGGCAACCATCCAGCGAGGTGAGCAGGGGCTCCATGGTTGGCAAAGAAAACTCTATGTTCTTTTTTTCGGTGCCAAGCTGAAGGTTTGTGCTGGCGGAGAGTTTTTTGCGGAACAAAGGCGTGGCGCCCATTTGCAAAAGGACGGCTTCGTTATCAATTGCCTGCGCGCGAACCTTGCGGGATTTTCCTTCGCCCAGCGTGAGCATCAAATCATACTTGGCACCGATCTGGAATCCGGCACCGGGGATGGTGAAGCCCAGATTGATCTGCCCAACTGGCGACATCGCGACCGTGAGCTTGCGTCCGTCTTGATAGGGATAATCGGCGATGCAGAAACCAAAGTTTCCATCGGGCTCGAACACGGGGCGCGTTTGATAGGGGGGTTGCTTGGCTGCCTTGGGGGCGGCTTTCTGCGGCGCTGAGGCGGCAAGGGCCGGAGTCGAGGCTGTGAAGACAATGAGCGTGAGAAGAATAAGTGTACGCATGGCGAGCCTTTGAAATGTGGTCTTGTTCCCCCGATACTACATAAAAGGCACAAAAACTGCGAATCATAAGTTTTTGTGTTTTTGGCGCGAGGCTGGTAAAAGACCTTCCATGACAAAATCATTAACCATGGCTGAAATAGCCGAAGTTCTGGGCGGTCGTCTGTCAGGCGACGGCTCGGTCACCGTGTTGCGCCTCGCGCATCCTGCCGATATTCGGGGGAGTGACGATCTCGTTCTGGCGATGGATCCCGCTCTGATGCCCCTTTTGGCGAACAGCCCTGTGCGTGCCGTGATCGTCGCGGCGGACAGCGACGTGCCGCCTTCCATCAAGGCATCGATTGCCGTCGGACGCTCGCGCGTCGCGCTGTCGAAACTCACCGCCTTGTTCGAAGAGGTGGTCGAGGTTCCGGCTGGCATCCACCCCACCGCCATTATTGAAAAGGGAGCCGTCATCGCGTCCGATGCGCGGATCGGTGCTTTCTCTTACATTGGTGCCGAGGCGCAAGTCGGTGCGGGCACGGTTATTCATCCGCAGGTCTATGTGGGGCCCAAGGTGACGATTGGTGCGGGCGGCTTGCTTTATTCCGGCGTGCGCATTGGCGCGCGGGTGCAAATAGGCAAGCGCGTGATCATTCATTTCAACGCCTCCATCGGCGCGGACGGGTTCAGCTTTGTGACGCCGCAGATGAGCAGCGTGGAAGCCGCGAAGGCAAACGGTGAGGTTGGCGTGTCGACCAACAATGAATTGCTGCGCATCGCCTCGCTCGGCGCAGTGATGATCGGCGATGATGTGGAAATCGG
>DNGD01000149.1 GCA_003486725.1 Rhodospirillaceae bacterium | reverse complement strand
GTCGCAAGGCAGCCGAGGATCTGGAGTCGCGCGGCCTTAGCACCACCATCGCCGATATGCGTTTTGCCAAGCCACTGGATATGGAATTGATCCGCCGCCTGGCCAAGAGCCATGAAGTTCTGATCACGATCGAAGAAGGCTCCATCGGCGGCTTCGGCAGTCATGTAGCGCATCACCTGATCAATCAAGGGTTTGCGGATCATGGGCTGAAGCTGCGCTGCCTCACCCTGCCCGACCATTTCCAGATGCAGGACACCCAGTACAAGCAGTATGACGAGGCCGGGTTGAACGCGAAACACATCGTGTCCACTGCCCTCTCGGCACTGGGCAACGAAGCCGCCGCCGTCGCCGCGTTGGCGTAAAACCGTCACATTTACGCCTTGAACAACAGCCATATTTGTCTGTGGCGGCGGGGGTGCACTTTGGTGTATAAACCGCTGACTTTGGACTCTCTTTTTCGGGTGTTGTTTATGAACCGCTTGCTGCCTTTGCTTGCCCTACCCTTCCTCGTTCTTCCCCTGACTCTTTCTGTGCCTGCGTACGCCGCTAAAACAACCCCAACGGCTCAACCGGCGACATCCCAGACGTCAACAGCCAAGACAGCCACACAGGTCGTGCAGGGCTTTTATGATGCGCTGACCGCCACCATGAAGGAAGGCGAAACGCTGGGCTTTGAAGGCCGAAATAAAAAGCTGGAAGCCCCCGTGACATCAGCCTTTAACTTGCCGCTCATGGCACGCTACGCCATCGGCACGAATTGGACGAAGGCAACCCCCGAAGATCAACAAAAACTTGCAGCCGCGTTCTCGGCTTTCTCGGTCGCGACCTATGCCAGCCGCTTCACGAAATATGACGGTGAGGTTTTCAAAGTCGGGAATGAAAAGCCATCCGCAAACGGCGGCATACTGGTTGAAACGACGCTCACGCCAAAAGGCGAGCAGCCCGTAATCCTCAACTATCTTCTGCGTGCCGATGAAACAGGCACACCGCGCATCGTTGATGTTTATCTGGATGCTTCCATCAGCGAACTTGCAACACGACGTGCAGAATTCACCTCTGTGATTAAGCGTGAAGGCCTCCCCGCCTTGATCTCCCATCTCGAAGAAAAAACAAAAAAGATGACATCCGGCAAATAGAGCGAAAGACTTATGCGCACGCTTAAACACACTCTTCTCGTCCTTCTCATCGTCCTGACGGCCAACTTGGGTATTTGGGCCCTTGTCAACCAAGGTGCGTGGCAGCGGCCATGGGGCGGAAAAATCAACAGCCTATCCTACAGCGCTTGGCAGGCAGGCAATGAATCCAGCCGCCTCAGCGATGAGCAAATCGACGCGGATATGAAGCTGATTGCCGAGCAAGCGAACGCCATCCGCCTTTACGGCCTGAGCGATGGTTTGGATCGCGTAGTTGCTGCTGCCGAAAAAAATAGTCTGAACGTTTTTGCCGGCGCGTGGATCAGTCCCGATGACAAGGCAAACATTGAGGAAATCGACCGCCTTGTGCGTCTGACGCAGGAACACCCTAACATCAAACGCGCGGTCGTCGGAAACGAAGCAATTCTACGCGAAGACACAACCGTCGACTCGCTGGTGTCTTATATTGAACAAGTCAAACGACAGATCGCCATTCCGGTCTCGACCGCCGAACCGTGGCACGTCTGGCTGGATAATCCTGAACTCGCGCGTGCGGTTGATTTTATCACGGTTCACGTTCTGCCCTATTGGGAAGGCGTACCCATCGTTGGTGCGCTGACTTACGTCAAGTACCGTATTGATCAGTTGCAAGCTGCCTTTCCCGACAAACATATTTTACTCGGCGAAGTCGGCTGGCCCAGTGAAGGCCAGTGGGTCAAAGGCGCAGAACCCTCGCAAATCAACCAAGCAAAATTTATTCGCGAGTTCTTGAATTATGCCACCGAGGCACGCCTTGATTATTCAATTGTCGAGTCAATTGACGCGCCGTGGAAACGCGGGATTGAAGGCACCGTCGGCGCTCATTGGGGTATTTGGGATTCAAGCCGTAACGTCAAATTTGCGATGAGCGGCATTGTGCGCGAGTCGATTCACTGGTTCTGGGGCTGTCTTTTCGCCTCGCTGCTCGCATTTATTCCCATTCAATGGTTTGTGCGCAAGAGGCAGGATCTGAAATTTGCCGGACAGGTTTTTTATGCCGGACTAATTCAAGCCGTCGCCTCGCTGCTGATCTGGGCGATCATGGTCGCCATGGCCGAAAAAATAATCAATGCCAACACCATCGCATGGGTAGTCCTCATCGGCTTCCAAGTTGTGTTGCTGGCTTTGCTGCTCGTGGATGGTCTGGAACTCACCGAAGTCATGTGGGCAAACAAAAAACGCGCCTTTGAGCCGCAGGATCAAGCTCCCCTGCCGAATGCGCCCAAGGTATCCATCCACGTCCCTTGCTATAACGAACCGCCGCACATGGTGATGCAAACGCTTGATGCGCTGGCCGCGCTCGACTATCCGAACTATGAAGTGTTGGTTGTCGATAACAACACAAAGGACGAAGCGGTCTGGAAACCTTTGGAAGAATATTGCGTCAAATTGGGCCCACGGTTCCGTTTTTTCCATTTGCCAAAATGGCCGGGCTTCAAAGCGGGGGCACTTAACTTCGCCCTCACCCAAACGGCAAAGGATGCCACCGTTGTCGGCGTCATCGACAGCGATTATATCGTCACCAAGAATTGGCTGCGCGCAACGACCCCCTATTTCGACAAGCCCGAAGTTGCGATTGTGCAAGCACCGCAAGATTACCGTGACGGCGGCGAGAGTCTGTTCAAACGCATTTGCCATTGGGAATATGCAGGGTTTTTCCATATCGGCATGGTTCAGCGCAATGAGCGCAACGCGATTATCCAACACGGCACGATGACCCTCATCCGCAAGGAAACGCTGCGCGGCGTAAAAGGCTGGGCCGAATGGTGTATCTGTGAGGACGCCGAGCTTGGCCTGCGC
>DNGD01000087.1 GCA_003486725.1 Rhodospirillaceae bacterium | reverse complement strand
CTTCAGCGCGGCGATGAAGGCTTCCTGGGGAATCTCCACCTTGCCGAACTGGCGCATGCGCTTCTTGCCCTCTTTTTGCTTGTCGAGGAGCTTGCGTTTGCGGCTGATATCGCCGCCATAGCATTTCGCTGTCACGTCTTTGCGCAGAAACAACAATCAAAACACGGAAAGCTCCTAGTTTTATATATGCCCTTTCTTCCAAACAGGTAGGCACAATTAGGTGATATTTCAAAGCCCAGAGATCACAGAAGAAGTATGGGTAATATGAAATAATCTATCCCGTAGCCAATCTTCATTTTGCCGCACTTTTAAGCTATGAATGAATGCCGTGATGTTTATGGAGATCAGCTATGAAAACCAAAAATTTATCACCGATTGAGATCAGCCGTCAGCTTGAAGACGCTTGGCTTACACTACAAGAAGGGACGGATGGCGATGCGTTGTGGAAGAAGCTTGTCAAAACCAATAAGCCTCTCCTTGCCCAAAATGATATTTTCTCCATGCGGTTCCTTATAGCCAGCATCGAAAGCCCGATTGATAACGCGTTCGGCTACGTCTCAGCTGCGCTACTGCGCGACGTCAACCGACGGGAAAACCCTTCCCATTTCGAGCAACTGGCGAAAACGCGGCTTTCTCAATACTATGATGTCGAGGAAGGGCTGGATCACACACGCCTGGCTGTGAAGGAGAATTCCGTCAAAGCACGAAAGTTTCTTGGTAAGCTGAAACGACGTCTAGACTGGAATAAGCGGATGCAACTTCAAAAGCATCTGACGCCGCGGTAAAGCCGCCGCCGTTCTTACCGGTCATCCATCTTAAGCGCGGCGATAAAGGCCGATTGCGGGATTTCAACCTGCCCGAACTGGCGCATGCGCTTCTTGCCCTCTTTTTGCTTGTCGAGGAGCTTGCGTTTGCGGCTGATATCGCCGCCATAGCATTTCGCTGTCACGTCTTTGCGCAGCGCCGAGATCGTCTCGCGCGCGATCACACGTCCACCAATGGCCGCCTGAATGGCAATCTTGAACAGCTGCTTGGGGATGAGCTCTTTGAGACGCTCGCACAGCATGCGGCCACGCTTTTCGGCTGCCGCACGGTTCACGATGCCCGCCAGCGCGTCAACAGGTTCGGCATTCACCAGAATATTCATCAATACCAGATCGCCTTCGCGATATTCATCCAACACATAATCAAAGCTGGCGTAGCCGCGCGAGATGGATTTCAGGCGGTCGTAAAAATCAAACACGACTTCGTTGAGCGGCAGGCGATAAATCGCCATCGCACGGCTGCCGACATAGGTGAGTTCAATCTGCTCGCCACGCCGGTCATTGCACAAAGTCAGAATGCCGCCCAGATATTCATCGGGCGTCATGATCGTCGCCTTGATCCACGGCTCTTCGATATGATCGATATAAACAGGGTCAGGCATATCGACGGGGTTATGCAGATGAAGCTCAGTGCCGTCATTTTTATAGCTATGATAGATCACCGACGGCGCTGTGGTGATGAGGTTGAGGTTAAACTCACGTTCCAGACGCTCTTGGATAATTTCAAGATGCAGAAGGCCAAGAAAACCACAGCGGAAACCAAAGCCCAGCGCGACGGAGCTTTCCGCCTCAAACTGGAAGCTGGCGTCGTTCAGCGCCAACTTGCCCAAGGACTCGCGTAAATGCTCAAAATCCGCCGCATCGACGGGGAACAGACCGCAGAACACCACGGGAATAGACGGCTTGAACCCAGCCAAAGCCTTTTCCGCCGGTTTGCGATCATCGGTCAGCGTATCGCCGACTTTCGTGTCGCTGATCTGCTTGATGCCGGCCGTGATAAAGCCAACCTCACCGGGGCCAAGTTCGTTCAGCTCGACCTTTTTCGGCGTAAAGATACCGACGCGATCCACATCGCGCACCGCACCCGTGGCCATAAAGCGTATCTTCTGACCCTTACGGATCGTGCCGTTGACAACACGCACCAGAATAACAACGCCCAGATAGGCATCATACCAGCTGTCGACCAGCAACGCGGTAAGTGGCGCATCAACATCGCCCTTGGGCGCAGGCAGCCTTGTGACAATCGCTTCGAGAACATCATTGATGCCAAGGCCGGTCTTGGCCGAGATCATCACGGCGTCCGACGCGTCCAGACCTATCACGTCTTCGATCTGTTGCTTGATGCGCTCCGGCTCGGCAGCGGGAAGATCGATTTTGTTGAGAACAGGAATGACTTCATGGTTGTTATCCAGCGCCTGATAGACGTTGGCGAGCGTCTGCGCCTCCACGCCTTGCGAGGCATCGACCACAAGAATGGAGCCCTCACACGCGGCGAGAGAACGGCTGACCTCATAGGCGAAGTCGACATGCCCCGGCGTGTCCATCAGGTTCAGCTGGTACGTCTCGCCATCCTTGGCCTTATAGGTCAGGCGGACGGTCTGGGATTTGATCGTAATGCCACGCTCGCGCTCGATATCCATATTGTCGAGCATCTGCTCTTTCATATCGCGCAGCTCTACCCCGCCGCAATTCTGGATCAACCGATCCGCGAGCGTAGATTTGCCATGGTCAATATGCGCGATAATCGCAAAGTTTCGTATTTTGGATAGCGAGGTCATTTTTTAAGCATTCAGGATTCAGGAGTCAGCATTCAGGGGTAAGGAAATGCTTGGTTTTATGGGGCAATGTCAACATAAATCACGGTTTTACCTTACGTTTTACTCAGTACATACCAAAAATTCAGTCCTTTAGGATTTAAGGGAGAAATTAGTTAAGATTTTCATTTCTGCAGGAATTTGCGAAAGTAATTGGTTTTGCATGAAGTGGACAATGGTGATATTCTTCTTGCATACGACGCGGCTACACTACGGAGATATTTTGTGTCGATTGGCGGAGATGCAGTGATGCCCAAAGAAAACAAATCAGAGCAACAAAACCTCACCGTCTGGCGAAAAATTGCAACAGGCGTGAGCGATTTGTGGTCAAAAGCAGGCAGAGTCTGTACGAAAGCTATCATCGGGTGGGATCCCGCCGAGGATAAAGCTAATGAGGATTGGCTTGAGGGGGCAATGGATCGCGCTAAATCTGATATAAAAAAGCTAGAGGATGTAGAGAAAATATTGAGCAATATGAGTTATGGTAAACCCCAGATTAACAAGTTCGGGCTTTAATAACTTCTTTTCAAATCGATAAATAAAATACGTTGCTTATTAATATGTCGTTAAATGCAAAGTGATAACCTTAGTTTCATTATTTTAAATCATATTCGAAGGTTATTATGGATCAAGACAATGTTTGGAAAGATTTTGTTTTTGAATCTCACAAAATTCTACGCCAAAGCACGGGCTTCAGCGAGCTGGGAAATCGAACTTATTTAAAGCTGCATCAGGATGTGGCTGAAGGCCACAAATCCCCACAGGAAGCTCTAGAAGAGCTCAGCAAATCGGAAACGATTGTGATTCGCGTGAACGCAGCCTCTAACGCCATTCTCAACGAATATAAGAATACTGTAGGCCAACAAAACGAGATCATATGCGATCAACTTAAGACGATCACGCCTATTATCAAAGACATAAGAAAAGATGGGCTCGAACTTCTGCTAAAACAAAAAGAAGTAAATACCAAACTTGATCGCGCAAAAAAGAGAACGCTAAAGTTCTTCTGTGTCACACTAGCTGTTAGTCTAACCAGTGCAGCATCAAAGTTGGACTGGTTTGATGGTGTTAAAGAACAGCCCGTTAAAGCATGGCTGTTTGCCAAACAAGCTTTCACGGCACACGCCATCAGGGATCCGCTGCCTCATGACCCTGTGCCAGACAATCACTTCCTAAAGTTGTGGAACAATGGCGCAGTTGTGAAAGTGCGCCTGAAGAACCAGTCAGCCTTCATCTATCGAGAATCCTCTACGCCGCTTAAAGCTAAGCAGCCGCTGACACTCGCATCGCCCTCAACTCACTAACGAAGAAGCATAGCCCTTCTCCCACAATAAAAAACGCCGCCCCCGAAGGGACGGCGTTTTCTTTGGTTATCTTACCTATTACCGGTCGCTTACTTCTTGAAGACGATTTCAGCGCGGCGGTTTTGAGCTTCGCGAACCTGATCGTTCGTGGGAACGAGCAAGCTGCTCTTGCCATGACCGACTGTCTCAATGCCGGAAGCAGGAACGCCCAAGCGGTCGAACTCGGCCTTAACGGCTGCAGCGCGACGTTCGGAGAGCTTCTGGTTATACTGAACCGTACCCACCGTATCGGTGTGGCCAGAGACAACCAAGCGAACATACTTGCCGCTCTTATAGTCTTGGGCCGCCGAAGCGATGATGCGCAAGGCTTCTGGTGTCAACTTATCCTTATCGAAGTCAAAGAAGACAATGTAGCTTTGCGGGATGGGAGCAACAATCGGAGCCACTGGCTTGGGAGCCGCAGGAACCTTCGCAGGTACTGGCGCAGGAGCCGCCATCGGCGCAGGTGCTTTTGCTTCAGGTTCCGCAAACGTATAGCGGATACCCATCATCAGGTTGTGTGAGCTGTTTTCTGTTTCAGCGCGAACGCCTGTGCTCGACTTGAACTTCACGTCAGGCGTGGCGAAATAGCGATAATCCGCCGTGAACGCCCAGCTGC
>DNGD01000234.1:1815-3678 GCA_003486725.1 Rhodospirillaceae bacterium | reverse complement strand
CAGAACCGATGGGTTTCTCGATAAAATCGGAAGCCCCCGCCTTCATGGCCTGCACAGCAAGCGCGATATCGCCTTTGCCGGTAATCATAATGGCCGGCAACTGATGCCCTTGCTCTCTCAGTTGTTTGAGAAGGTCAAGGCCGCTCATACCGGGGAGCAACGCGTCGACAAGAAGACACCCTTTGCGGTCGGAGCGGCGTGCGGCAAGAAACTTCTCGCTGCTTTCGAAAAGCTCGACAGAATGGCCGTGAGCCTTCAGCAAATCCCCCATCCCCTCACGCACAGAGGCATTGTCATCGACAATATAGACAACCGCCTGCTGGGCTTTATCTCCCTGCGTAATCGGAACGATTTTCTTCGCCTGAAGGTCAGGCTGTTCAAGGGGGCTAAAAAGGGGTTCTTCGCAAGAGGCGAGCAGGGAATCAATTTTATTGGGATTATTAAGCGTGTTCAGTATCTGCGTCATTGAGTCCAGCGCGCCTTCGATCCGCGCGACGAATTTCAACGCGTCACCGTCCTTGACCGTCACGACAAGAAGCCCATGAAGCAGACTCAAGGTCTGGAGCGGTTGCCGCAATTTATGGGCCGCAGTGGCTATAACTCGACGACAATTCTCATGAGAGGCGGCCTTCGCCAGTTCTTCGTCGATATTTGGCTTATTTTCTTCGGTATTAATTGGATGTCTCCTTCCACATTAACCCGTTGTCTTCACAATCTCGGTTTGTTTAGCCTAGCAAACAGACCGAGTGCAGTATATACAATTCTAAACAGCTTCGTAAAGCACCAGTATTCTTCCGCGTTATTAGAAACATTATTTTCTTTATGCTAACAATCAGAGGATCAAATGGTTGTATCTGTGCGCAAAATTATCCGTATCTCCACGCTCATCGTTTTGACCGTGATCTTCGTTTTTGCCGGACTGAGTTTTCTGACCGTCAAACTCGCGCGCGAAGCACAACGTCGGGTTTCCCACACGCAAACAATAATCTCAGAAGCCAACGAGCTGTTGGCCTTGATGCTGGTTGCCGAGACAAGCGAGCGGGGATATCGCATCACGGACGACGAGCAACAGCTAACTCCGTACCATGGGGCTCTGGTTGAAATTCCACAGCACGTGACACATTTGCGGGATTTAACCGCCGAAAAACCCGCCCAGCAAGCGCGACTGACGCAAATTGAAGCGCTGATAAAAAGTAAAATGGCGATCATGAAAAACGCACTCGACAAACACCGCACAGGGCACCCATTCCCGCAACTTGACAAAGGCGTCATGAACCAATTCCGTGAAAACATGGAGTTGTTTGTGCAGGAGGAACAAAAGCTTTTTCAATTGCGCACGTCTGAATTGGATGAGCGCGTTGATCTGATTATGTTGTGCTTCAGTTTTTTTGCCTTCTTCGTGATGACCGGCATTCTCCTGACCGCCATAAAGACAGAAAAAATAGAAAGACGCTTGCAAACAGCCGAAGAAATGGCGAAGCAGGCGCAAAAGCTGGAATCCATTGGCCTTTTGACGGGCGGCGTTGCCCACGATTTCAATAATATTCTGCAAGTTGTCATCACCAACCTTGACCTCGCCTTACGCAAGCTGGGCCCCAACCAACCGGAATCGACCTTTATCAAGTCAGCCATGGAAGGATTGGAGAAAGGCGCCAACCTGACAGCCCAGTTGCTGGCCTTCGCGCGCCGTCAACCCTTGCGCCCCGAACCCATCACAGTCGACCGGCATCTGCGCGACGCCGTCGCCTTCCTGCGCCGCACGCTCGGAGAAAAATATCAAGTCGAGTTTATCGGCTCGGAAGGGGTGGGGCGTGCCCTGATTGACCCGCATCTTCTACAAAATGCCATTCTCAATCTGGCGCG
>DNGD01000234.1:0-1775 GCA_003486725.1 Rhodospirillaceae bacterium | reverse complement strand
TTTGAGCCTTTCTTCAGCACAAAAGCCGAAGGAACGGGCTTGGGCCTGCCCATGGTCTATGGGTTCATCAAGCAAAGCAAAGGCCATGTGAAGATTTACAGCGAACCGGGACACGGCACGACCATCAAGATGTATTTGCCCCGCACGACGATAGAAGAAGAAGTGCAAGCCGCTTCCCATGATACAGAGTTCCGTGGCGACGGCAAAACTATTCTGGTTGTCGAAGATGATAACAGCGTCCGCGCCGGCGTGGTCGCCCAACTTTCAGATCTTGGATATAAAGTCGTGGCCACAAATGACGGCTTATCGGCACTGGATATCATTCGCAAAGATTCTGACATCGATATTCTGTTCACGGATGTCGTGCTCGCCGGCGAACTGAACGGACGGCGGTTAGTCGATCGCGTGCGGAAAATCCGGCCCGAGTTGCCCGTCGTTTACACGTCCGGTTACACGGAAAATGCCATTATCCATAATGGTCATCTGGACGAAGGCACCATTCTTCTTTCCAAGCCCTACCGCTCAACTGATCTGGCCCGCGTGCTGGCTGGGGCGATGGCCGGACGTATTGAATCGCCCAAACCGGATCTTTTCTCGCATGCCGACGAGAACACACCTTCGGGCACCCTAACCTCTCGCACTATCCTTGTCGTTGATGATGACGAGATGGTGCGTCCAAACCTCGTTATGGTTCTGGAAAAAATGTCTCACCGCGTGCTGGAGGCCGCCTCGGCGACCGAAGCGTTGGCAATATTGAGCAGAAACGCTGACCTTGATTTACTCATCACTGATCTTGGGTTACCGGACATGAACGGGTTAAAGCTGGCCGAAGCCGCGAGGAAAAGGGCTCCGACGCTCGGTATTATTATCGCGTCCGGAACGCCACTGCTCCGTGAAGACGTTGAAAAGCTGTCAGGGCCTCCGGTTTGTTGGCTGCTTAAACCCTTTTCAATTGACCAGCTACGCACCGCGATCGGTCTTTGTCTGTCGCGCTAAGAAGACCGAAACGTGGCTCTATAGTGCTGGATTTGGGGGAACGCACGGTTTGTGTTAGACTGCGCGCGCGGAGGACTTCACTTGTGCCGCTTTACCCTTATCCAAACAGGAGGCAAGCGATGAGCCTTTTCTCTTGGGTTGAATCAAGAATTCACACCTTCCGCTGGTATGATTTTTCTTTGATCAAACTGGCCTCCGCCGCGTTTGCTTTGCTTATCGCCAAGCTATGGCCGCCTTTACTATCGCTCGAGTGGCACGTTTATTTGATTATCGCCGTCCTCGCATCGGCTCCGGTTTGTATTAAAATGTTACGCAGGGATACATGGAAAGTTCTGTAAAATCACAAAGAAAATTTACGGCGCTTATATTCATCATGATGATGCTTATCGGATTAATCATGTCCGCCCCTCTGCGAGCGGAGGAGGCGGCACAAACTGACCCGAAAATTTTACCCACAACGGTGAGTGATCTGACGCCGGTTCCTCTTGTAAAGGTTGGGCAAGGCACGTTTCGTAAACTGGGCTTCAGGGTTTACGACGCCACATTATGGGCTTCCCAAAATACGTGGGATACCTCCCCTCCCTATGCCTTGCAACTTTTCTATTCGCGCGACATTTCAAAGGACACGCTCATTGATACCGTCATGGGTGACATTGAAGACCAAAATGTTGCCAACGAAGAAACCCGTGTGCGTTGGAAAAGCGTGCTGGACGCTGCACTCAGCGACGTTAATGAAGGCGATGTGCTGGTCGGGCTCGCCCTGCCCGACGGAAAAACCA
>DNGD01000236.1 GCA_003486725.1 Rhodospirillaceae bacterium | reverse complement strand
GCGCAAACCGTCAGCATGAAACGCGGCGGCAGTGCGGCGGCCGGCAAGCGGACGTTACGCAGTAAATAGGCTGATTTTGTCGCGGATTACGGAGCGTTGGCAACCGCCGCGCGGTACCACCAACCGCACAGCAAGGCCGAGGCGATGATCGCGCTATAGCCCGCACCGGGGAGTCCCGCCACAGGGACAAGGACGACACACCCCAAACCAAGCAGTAATAGATAAATCAAATCGCCCAACCACAAGGGTCTATCCCTGTGCTGCGCATAAAGCGCAAAATAAAACGTATCCGCGTTCGCGCGTATCCACACCGCGCCCAGAATAAGCCATAACGTGTAGGCCTGCGCCGCAAGCTCTGGTTTGTCCAGATAATAGGCAGCATAGGGCAACACGACGCCCAGCGCCGCCGAGGCCAAGAAAACGAACGCAGCGACCTGAAGGCCGGTTTGGCGCAGCTCGCTCCAGAAAGCGGCTCCCTCCCCGCTTTGATGAAACGCGATCAAACGGGGATAGGAGAACGAGAAGAAACCGCTATGCACCAAAGACAGCAGCGCGGCGGCAAACGAGCCGTAAAAGGTGATAATGCCGACGCTTTCCATATCCAGATAATAGGAAACGACAAAACGATCCACGCCGGAGGCCATCATCGCCCCGATCGTGCCGATCCATATAGGAAAGCTCTTCATGACCGCTTTCTTGATCCACGCCCAATCGACGGGAAGCTGTAAGGCTTCTTTCCACGGCTTCTTGCGCAAAACCCATGCGCCCATGAGCACGCCAAGGCCGCCGCCAAACGCCCACCCGATCATCACGGATTCAACAGTACGGGTAACAGGAAACAGCAGCCCCAACAGAACCACGACAACGCACCACAAACCGGCGCGCACGAAAAACAAAAATGTCGAGAGGACGGGATGCCCCAAGGAAACAAGGTTGGTCGTGAAGCTGTTTGCCAGATGCTCCAGAACCGTAATCACGAAAACCGACAGCAGCATCAAAGGTGGTGCAATGCTGAGCCCCCACGCCGCGAGCATCACCAAAGCGAAAAGAACATAATGGATCGCGTAAAAGACGGTTTGATCGCGCATGCGCCGCGCCGCATCGACAGGCGAGGCAGAAACCAGATCGCGCGTCACGACATAATCAAGCCGCGAGCCCAAAACGCCGGTGGCGATCATAACGGCCGAGAAAACCAGCCCGTAAACGCCCAATTCCGATAGACCGAGATAACGCCCCATATAAAGCGTCAAAAGCAGCTTTGCCGCCAGCGAGGAAACCCGCAGCAAAACGTTGGTCGCCTGTTTGAAGGGAAGTGACTTGATCATTCGCCTTAAATATCCTTATGCGATCTCAGTTTTGATTTAGAATAACGGTACAGCGACAACCCTTTGTATAATAAATAATATATCTTGCCAAGCCATGACCGGCTGACGATAAACTCGTTCGTGATCCGCGCCGTCTTCGTGAAGGCGGCTTTGTAATCATCATGCCCTTCCATAAAATTCGTCTCGCCATAGCCGTTTTCGGACGCCCAGATCAATTCCTGCGCGGTCAAATAGTTTCCGGGGCTGTGTTTTGCCGCACTTTGATCGAACGCCACCATGTGCGCATAGACCACGCTTTTTTCAATAAAGCCCAGCGTGGCGCAAACGGGGCGACCCGCCTCACGCAGCCAAAACAGGACGGCCGCGCCGCGGGCGGCCGTAAAATGGATCATCGCCTCAAACAACGCCGTGCTGTTGGCCTCGTCAAAAATGCCTGTTTTCCCTTTTTCCTGCGCCCAGCCCCTTTTCCGGTTCATCAGAAACGCGAGCACATCCTCGGGAATATCCTGTGTGGTGGTTTGCCCCATTTCGATCCCATCCCCCGCCGCGATGGCCCCATCCAGTCGCTTGATTGTGCGTCGTAGCGTTTTGGGCAGGGACGCAACGACCGCCTCCCGCGCCCTGCCGCTATGCGCGACATAATAGGCAGGACTGGCACGAAACACGCGAAAACGCGTGGTAAAAAACGCGTATTCCGGCGTGTTATTGTGGATGTTTTTGATATTGGCGAAGTCGTAAGAGCGGTCATGCAGCACCGCCGCCCACAGGCTTTCGGCAACGCGGGCGTTTGCAACCAGAAAATTGGCATAATAGAAAATCTCGTTCCCCAAAAGCCGCAGAACCCTCACGCCATGCTTCTTGCGGATCGAAAAGGGAATAACGCCGACAAGCTTTCCTTGGTCAAAGCATGCCGCCACCAAAAGCGCCGCGCCCGATGGCTTGCCGATATGCTGCCACCACAGCCGCGCCATATCGTAATCGGTAAACGGTGCCAGCCCGATGCGCGCTTGCAGAGCGCGCCAGCCGTCGGCCAGCCCTTCCATCTGCGTTTCATCACGGATCAGGCGGCATTCCATCAACGCGCCCCTGCCGGCAGATGAGATTGAACGGCGGGCCGCGCCACCTTTAAAAATGCCTGCAAGCGCTGCTCGGCGGCATCGAGTGTTTCATGCTCCCCCACAGCCGTGACCAGCCGGATGAGCGAGCCATCCGTCCGGCCTTTTGTGAGCGAATCCACCAGCAAATACGCCTTGACCGCATAGCTTTCGGTCAGGTTGCGCCCGCGCTGGTCAAACCAGTAATAGACCAAAATTGCGTCCTTGCCGCGCCGCGCCAGAATGCGCGAGACATTCAGAGTACCCGCTTCCATCGCCACGGCCTTGACGTCCTTGCTCTCTATCCGCCAGCCGCCCCCCGGAATGCAACTGGCGGGGGTGTGCGTGATGACGCCCGCGCGCTGGCTGTCATAATAGGCGACATAGAGATTCACCGCAGGCTCGCCCGCTTTGCGCGCATAATCGGCCAGCCAGTAATCGCTGAGCTTCAACTCGGCGGCGATGGCGGGATCCAGCGTCTGCAGCTGGCCGCGCCAATCGCTCAAGGTGAGCGGAAACATGGCCAAAGGCGTATGGGCCGGCACGATTTCTTTGCGGTTTTCAATCACGCCTGTGGTCATCACCGCCGCCAACAGCGCCGCCAGCATTAACGCCGCGATCTGTGGGGCGGACTTGGCCTTATAATCGCGCGTGATCGCGCCCTTGGGCAGGCCGATATAATCCCAGTTCAGCCGCCCCGCACGACCAACAAAGTTCAACAGCCAGACCTCCAGCATCAGCAAGAGCGTGCAGCCGAGGAACACGACCCAGCCTTCCAGATCATGCACGAGGCCTTCGGCCATCTCGATGCCCCACCAATTGACGGTGACGCCAATCGCGCTGATGCGCAAAGCGTTCATGAAAATCGCGATGGGCACGGTGGAAAGGAACAAAAAGACGCGCTTCCACATCGCCCCTTGATACAAAAACGCAATCAGATACCCAAAGCTCATCAGCGGGAAGATATAGCGCAAGCCGCTGCACGCATCGACGACCTGCAGGCTATAGCCGCCCAGATCGATGACATTGCCCTCCTGAAACACGGAAAGACCGATGGCTTTCAGCGGCCAGACGCCGAGCGTGGAGGAGAGCAGCTGCAAATCCTGAGACAATCCCGCCTGCACCAGATTGGGCAGCGGAATGGCGAAGAGAAGATAGAACAGAGCGGGCGCCATCACGCGCGTAGCCGTAAGGCCGAGGCTGGTTAGGCACAGCCCCA
>DNGD01000154.1 GCA_003486725.1 Rhodospirillaceae bacterium | reverse complement strand
AAATGAAAATCCCGTACGAGGTCGCACCGAACGGCGGGATGATCCGCGTTCCGGGCGAGCAAGTCGGCAAGGTGCGCATGCTGATGGCCGCCGAAGGCCTGCCCAAGGGCGGCTCCATCGGTTATGAAATCTTCGACCAAAAGGAAGGTTTCGGCACCACCAGCTTTGTGCAGAATATCAACCATCTGCGCGCCATGGAGGGCGAGCTCGCTCGCACCATCAGCACGATGGGGGCTATTCAATCCGCTCGCGTTCATCTGGTGTTGCCGCAGCGCGAACTGTTTAGCCACAATTCGCAAACGGCCACGGCCAGCGTCTTTATCAAAACGCGCAGCGGCGCTTCCCTGCCCCGTGAGCAAATCGGCGCCATCCAGCATCTGATCGCCGCCGCCGTGCCACAATTGCAGGCCAACCAAATCTCGATTGTCGATGACAAGGGCAATCTTCTTGCACGTCCGACTGACGGCGCGGCGGGCACATCGGGAGCTGGCGGCACGCAAGACGAGATGCGCGTCGGCTATGAACAGGCGCAGGCGCGCAAGATCGAAGAGCTGCTGGCGCAAACACTGGGCTTTGGCAAAGTGCGCGCGCAGGTTTCCGCCGATCTGGATTTTGACCGCATCACGACCAGTTCGGAAATCTTCGATCCGGAAAGCCAGGTTGTGCGCTCACAGCAGAGCACGACCGAAGACAACTCGGCCTCGGATGGCGGATCGGGCGCGATCACGATGACCAACAACCTCCCCGGTGGCCAAGCGGCAGCGGGCGGCGAAGGCGGCAATAAATCCAACCGCGCCGAGGAAACGATCAATTACGAAATCAACAAAACCGTGCGCAGCCAAGTACGTGAAACGGGGCAAGTGCGACGTCTTTCCGTTGCCGTCGTCGTTGACGGCACGACAACGACGGACGCGGAAGGCAAGCAAACCTATCAGCCCCGCACGGAGGAAGAACTGGATCAGATCAAAGCTTTGGTTCGCTCATCCGTGAATTATGACGCCACGCGCGGTGACACCATCGAAGTCCGCAACATGCGCTTTGCGCAAGGCGATGCGGGCGCGACGGATGCCGCCACGTCCGACATGATCATGGGCATGCCGAAACTTGACCTGCTGCGCATCGCGCAAACGCTTCTGTTGGCCTTTATCGGCCTGATGGTTGTGTTGCTGGTCATCCGCCCCATTCTCAGAAAACTATTTGAATCGACTGGCGGGCCCGCTGGCGGTGACCGCTATCTCTCCACGGATGGCATGGGCAACGCGCAATTGCCGCCGCCTTCCCCCGGTGCTTTCAGCAATAGTCTGCAAGGCGAAATGGAAGACAGCGAGATCGAGAAAATGATCGACATTTCGCGCGTCGAAGGCCGCGTGAAGGCGTCGTCGCTGCGTAAGGTTGGCGAGATCGTGGATAAACACCCCGAAGAAGCCGTGTCGATCCTGCGCAATTGGATTTATCAAGAAAGCCGCTAAAGGAAGTTGAAATATGGCAGGCGTTCGCGTTCGTGAAGATGTCAGGAGCCTTTCCGGTTCGGAGAAGGCCGCGATTCTTATTTTGTCGCTGGGCGAGGAATACGCGTCGCGCGTTTTCTCCCATATGAATGACGACGAAATCAAGGAACTGTCGCAGGTGATGGCCAATCTGGGCAATGTCAGCTCCAACCTCGTTGAAAAACTGTTTATCGAGTTTGTCGAGCAAATGTCCTCGACCGGATCGCTCGTCGGCTCGCTGGAATCCACCGAACGGCTTTTGATGAAGGTTCTGGATAAAAACCGCGTCGATACCATTATGGAAGATATTCGCGGCCCCGCCGGTCGCACGATGTGGGACAAGCTGGCCAACGTGAACGAAATGGTTCTGGCCAACTTTCTGAAAAACGAATATCCGCAAACCGTCGCCGTCGTCGTGTCGAAGATCAAGCCCGACCACGCGGCGCGAGTCCTCTCGCAACTCCCCGAAAGCTTCTCGATGGAAGTCGTGATGCGCATGCTGCGCATGGAGTCGGTGCAAAAAGACGTCCTTGACGATATCGAGCGCACGCTACGCAACGAGTTCATGAGCAATCTGGCCCGTACCAACCGCCGCGATCCACATGAAGCGATGGCTGAAATCTTCAACAATCTTGATCGCGCCAGCGAGGCCAAGTTTATTTCCGCGCTTGAAGAACGTAACCGCGACTCGGCGGAAAAGATCAAGAGCCTGATGTTCACGTTCGAAGATTTGATGAAACTCGACGGCAAGGCGATCCAGCAGATCCTGCGCGCTGTCGACAAAAGCAAGCTGCCCATCGCGCTCAAAGGCGCTTCGGACGGCCTCAAAGACCTGTTTTTTGGCAACATGTCCGAGCGTGCGGGCAAACTGCTTAAAGAAGATATCGCGGCCATGGGCCCCACGCGTTTGCGCGACGTGGAAGAAGCCCAGACCGCCATCGTCACGGCCGCCAAGGATCTGGCTGCCCGCGGCGAAATCACGATTGCCAAAGAAAATGGCGAAGACGAACTGGTTTATTGATCGAGTAGAAAAACATGGTTATGGATACACAACAGACAACAAATCCCTCTCATCAGGCACGCAAGTACCTGTTCGACTTGGCCTTCGACGGCCATGCGGGGGCATCTGTGTCCGAACGCGCCAAGCCCAAACAAACCTATACCGAAGAGCAGCTGGAAGCAGCCAAAAAAGAAGCCTATCAATCCGGCTTTAACGCCGGTCAGACGGCAGCGGCAGAGGATCAACAACAGCGGCTGAACGTCCTGCTCAGCCAAATTGACCAACGGCTTTTGCGTCTGATCGAAGGCCAGAAAAACGAATGGGAGCGGCAGCTAGGCCAGCTTCAGGAAATCGCGCTGGTCATCGCGCGCAAGATCATGCCGCGTTTTGTCGCCGAACACGGTCTGGACGAAGTCGACGCGATCGTCTCCAAAGTAATCACCGAGATGAGCCGCGAGCCGCGCCTTGTCTTCCGCGTCAATGAATCGCAATTCGATGAAGCCAAAAGACGCATCGACGCCATCGCCGCGCAAGCCGCCTATGCCGGAAAGCTTGTGATCTTGGGCGAAGCGGAACTTGGCCTTTCCGAATGCCGCATCGAGTGGGCAGACGGCGGGATCGAGCGCGACGTCAAAACCATGTGGCAATGCATCGACCGCGTCCTAGGCGAGGTTCAGACCCTTGATGTAAACGAGCCTGAAACGCAAAACCCGACCGCTACCGCCACCCCCCAACCTGCAACTGTTCCCGAAATTGGAGACGAATCATGACTGATGAAAGCCTCACCCTCTCTGAACTCGAACCGTCGCCCGGCGAAGCCCCCAAAGATGGCGCGATGGCGACCATCAACGATCTGGAAGCCGTCTATGGCATCCCTGTCGAAGTCGCCGCCGTTTTGGGTAAAGCCAACATGCCCGTTAGCAGCCTTTTGAAACTGGGTCGCGGCGCGGTCATCGAACTGGACCGCAAGGTCGGCGAAGCCATCGATATCTATGTCAACAATCGTCTGGTCGCGCGCGGCGAGGTTGTTGTTGTCGAAGACCGCTTGGGGATTACCATGACGGAAATCATCAAGGCGGAACGCACATCATAAAGAACTTTTTTTCAAGAAACGGTAGGATGCCATGAGACTCTTGATCGTAGGTTATTTACAAGGACACATTTCAACCGCCGGACGCCTCGCCAGCCAGCGCGGCGCGAAAGTTGCGCATATCGAAAGCGTTGACGGTGCCCTGAACGCGCTGCGCAATGGCCAAGGTGCCGACCTTGTTATGTGCGATGTGGAGATGGAGATCGGGCGACTGATTGAAAGCCTCCGCACCGAGCGCATCAGCGTTCCTGTCGTCGCGTGCGGTATCGGCACCGATGCGGGCGCTGCCGTTCGCGCGATCCGCGCGGGCGCCAAGGAATATATCCCGCTGCCTCCGGATGCCGAGCTAATTGCCGCCGTTTTGCAAGCCGTCGCCGAGGAAGACGCGACCTTTATCGCGCAAGATCCCGTCATGACCCCTGTTTTGCAGATGGCCGAGCGCGTGGCGACAAGCGATGCGTCCGTCCTTATCACTGGCGAAAGCGGCACGGGCAAGGAAGTGATGGCGCGTTTTGTCCATCGCAAAAGCCGCCGTGCCAACGGGAACTTCGTATCGCTGAACTGCGCCGCGATCCCCGAAAATCTGCTTGAATCCGAGTTGTTCGGCCATGAAAAAGGCGCGTTCACGGGCGCTGTCGCGCGGCGCATCGGCAAATTTGAAGAAGCCAACGGCGGCACGCTGCTTTTGGACGAAATCAGCGAGATGGATTTGCGCCTGCAAGCCAAGTTACTGCGCGCCATTCAGGAACGCGAGATTGACCGCGTCGGCGGCACCTCGCCCATCAAGGTCGATATCCGCCTGATCGCAACGTCCAACCGCAATCTGGAAGACGAAGTCCGCGCCAAGCGTTTCCGTGAGGATCTGTATTACCGCCTGAACG
>DNGD01000119.1 GCA_003486725.1 Rhodospirillaceae bacterium | reverse complement strand
AGCTTGCATCCGCAATCTCTTCCGACGACGCGCTTTTGCCGTTTCAGTTAGAGGGCAGCGGGCTGCGTGGACGTTTGGTGCGCCTTGGCCCCTCGGTCAACACGATAATGCATCAGCATGCCTATCCTATGCCGGTCGCGAAGTTGCTGGCCGAGTTGACGGCGCTGGTCGGTGCGTTGGGGACAGCCATGAAGTTCGATGGCGTGTTTACGATCCAGACCAAGACGGATGGCGCGGTGCGCATGATGGTCGCCGATGTTACCTCGGATGGTGCGCTTCGCGCCTATGCGCAATTTGATGAAGAGGCTGTTGCTGCACGGAGCGCCGCAGGTGAGGCGCTTTTGGGGCGCGGGCATCTGGTGCTGACCGTCGATCAAAAACTGGGCGAGGAGCGCTATCAAGGCGTCGTCCAGATCGACAGTGATAATCTGGCGGAGGCGTTCCAGCTTTATTTCCGGCAGTCGGAGCAGATCCCCACGGGGCTAAGCGTCGCCGCGCGGCAGGATGAAGCCGGAGTTTGGCTCGCGGGCTGCCTGATGATCCAGCGCATGCCACGAGAAGGTGGGCATGAAAACCTCCCGACCGATACGTCCGTGGAGGATGACTGGCTGCGCGCCATGGCGTTGATGCAAACCTGCACGGCGGGTGAGTTGACGGATCCTGCGCTGCCGCTTGATACGTTGCTTTACCGCCTATTCCATGAGGAAGGCGTGCGCACGTTTGATAAGCAGGCGTTGCGCCATGAATGCCGTTGCAGTCGTGAAAAGATCGCGGGCGTTCTGGCCCCCATGCCGCCCAAAGAAATCGCGGGGATGGTGCAGGAGGATGGCCTGATCACCGTCACCTGCCAGTTTTGCAGCAAGGAATACAAATTCGAAAAGGGTGAGATTACATCCCCCTGAGCCTGTCCAGCCAGCGGTTCAGGCTGACCGGCGAGATGCGGGTCAGAATATCGTCACGGTCGATAAAATGATGTTTGAGCGCCGCGCCGATATGGATGGCGGTCAGCGCTGCAATCACGCCAGCCATAATCTCGTGCGACTCTTCAAGAGCGTGATGCAGACCCTCCACGTTTTCAACACCGCTCAAGAACGGCAAGCTGGGGAACGGAATAACGCCGAAGAGCTGAATGCCGTGGGAACCCGTCGAGACCAGCGCCCAACCCGAAAGCGGAATGGCGATCAACAGCCCATAAAGCGCGGCATGAACGAGGCGCGCGGCCCAGACCTGCCAGACAGGCATGCGGTCTATCGGCAGCGGCGGAGACGGGGTGTGATACCTCCAATACAGACGGAACAATGTCAGCAGGAGGATCAGAATGCCGGTTGTTTTGTGGCTTGTGTAAAGGGCGCTGCGAACTTCTGGCGACCACGTATCGCTGCCCATAACACTGCCGGTGATGAGCATACCCAGAATGGCAAAGGCGGTCAGCCAATGCACAGTTTTTGCGGTGGGGTTATAAGTCGTGATGGTTCCCTGTGTCATGGAAGGTTCTCCCCCCTTGAGTTAAGACCACTTGAGTTATTACCACTTATAGACGGCCGCGACGTTAAAGATGTTCTCGTTGCTGTTGTCGCGGAAGAAGTCGTGTTCGTATTGTAGCTGGAACGTCCAGTCATTGGCCAGCGCCGCCGTCAAAGACGGGGTGATGTTGATCCAGTCGCGTGACTTCTTGGCACCCTTGGTCGTGAAGGCAGAGCCGGCCAGATTGGCGAATTCGGCCTTGATGTTGGACTGGTCGTCGCCGAATTCATGGTTATAGCCGACGCGCAAGGCGGGCAGGAACACGCCGCCATTCGCCATCTCGAACGGCATGGAGCCGCCGAAGCCCAGCGTGCTGATAGCAGATAGATCGTCGGTGCTCTTGACCTTCAGATTGAAATTCCCCGCACCGCTTTCCGTAAAGCTGCCAAAATCGGCATAGGCAAGGCGGAAGCCGGCATAGGGGCCATATTTTAGCTCGTCTTTTTTGAAGTCATAGCCCGTTTCTGCCTTTGCGCCGAACTGGAAGCCGTCGGGATCGGCGTTGGCTTTGCGGGTTGTGCCAGCACCAGCCAGAACCGTGCGTTCGCTGTCAAGCGTGTGGTATCCGACGCTGATATAGCCATCAACATAGGCGTTGGTGGCATAATCGGTTGTGCCGTACAAAGACACCGAAACGCTGTTTCCGTCCAGCTCGCCAACACTGTTGGTTGAAAAACTGCTGTGTACATAATTCAGGGCAAGGCCGACAAAGCTTTTATCCTGCACGCGGTAATCAACGCCTGCGGTCACACCGGCGCGAACCGTTTTGGCTTTCGAGCTGGTGTTTTGATATTCGCCATGGCCGAAGCCGGAGGTGCCGGAGACGAAAAAGCCCCAGCGACGATCCGCATTGATAAGTGCGCCCTGAAGAGGGACGGCTCTTGATCCATAAGTGGTGGTGGGGCTGCTCGCGATTGGGGGCAGTTGTGAAAGAAGCGGTTGTTTAGCCTGATCGGGAGGGCATTCTTCGGTATCATCCGTCACCATTGCGAAATTCGTCGATTGACGAAAGCGGCTTTTTGTCGAGCTTCTGGACGTATTCGCTTGGGGTGTCGTTAAGTTTTCGTCCTGATCAATTTTCTGATAGGCGGGAGGGGAGGCCTGTTTTCCGCTCGGTTCGCTGGAGCCGAACAGATTGCCGAAGCCCCATGAATCGTCGCCATCATCCTCGCCGTCGTCGCTGTCCTCGGCTATGGGCATTGGCGCAACGCGCTTGGATGCGTTTGGCATGGGGACAGGAGGCAAAGCCGTAGAGGGGTTCGCAGGAAGATCCTGCGCGCCATAAATGACGGGCGGTGCTGCGTTGTATGATTTTGGTTCACTTATGACAACGGGCGGTGCCGTGTCACGAAACATGTTAGATACAGAGGGTTTCTGGGGTGCAAGGGTTGGTCGTGGCGTGGGCGCGGGTTCAACCATCGGAGCCAGCGTAGGGGCAGGTGCCAGCACAGGGGCGGCCTGCGGGTAACGCGAAAGACTGGACAAAGGCTGTCCGCGATAACCGGCGGCGTTTGTTGTCTGGGCGGCTTTTTCGGCGCGTTGCAATTCGGCTCGCGTAACAAGGGTGCGACGCGGCATACCGGCAGTTTCGGTATCATAGGCCTTGTTCGCGCCGCCGACTTGACCGGCCCAATCCAGCACATCCTTGGCGGTGCGATCCGCCATATTGGGAACGATGCGCTGGCGTACGGCTTGCGTGTGGCGCGTTGTAGCATTGGCCGCGCCACCGCCGATCGTCGTGTTGAGCATCAATTCATTATATTCGTTTTCTACATGGGTGCCTGCGGGAACGGCTGGTTCTGGATCACGATAAACGGCGCGGCTCGTCTGGCGATAGCTGTCGCTCGTTCTGTACGTCGAGGTTGAGGAAGGAGTTGCGCGCAAATCGTGAAGTGCATCGCGTGATTTTTGTAAATCCGTGAAGGGTGCTTGCCGGCTAACGCTCGCGATCTGGCGGCTTGCCAGACGGTTGCCCTCGCGCAAGTTGCGGATGCGTCCCATGATGGA
>DNGD01000198.1 GCA_003486725.1 Rhodospirillaceae bacterium | reverse complement strand
GCGAACGTATCGCCAAGGTTCTGGCCCGTGCCGGCGTCGCCTCACGGCGCGAGGTTGAGCGTCTGATCGAGGAGGGCCGCATCAGCGTGGACGGCAAAAAGATCACCTCCCCCGCTTTGAACGTCACGGCGGCCAATGTCATCAAGCTGGACGGTAAACTCGTCGGCGAGGCGAAGGAAACGCGCGTCTGGCGCTATCACAAGACGGCGGGCACGCTGACCACCAACAAAGACCCACAAGGCCGCCCGACGGTCTTTGAAAAACTGCCGCCCGAAATGCCGCGCGTCGTCTCCGTCGGTCGTCTTGATTACAACACCGAAGGCCTTTTGCTACTTACCAACGATGGCGAGCTGGCACGGCATCTGGAATTGCCGCAAAACGCGTGGCTGCGTCATTATCGTGTGCGCGTTTATGGTGGCGTTGATCCCAAGAGACTGAAGGCCTTGGAAGACGGCGTGACGATTGAAGGCCTTCGCTATGACTCCATCAAGGCCGAGCTTGAAGCCGATCAGTCCGAAGGTGCAAACCAATGGCTTTCGGTCACGATCAAGGAAGGCAAGAACCGCGAAGTACGCAAAGTGATGGAACATTGCGGGCTGCAAGTGACGCGCCTGATCCGCGTTTCCTTTGGTCCCTTCCAGCTTGGCAAACTCACGCGCGGCGCTATTGAAGAAGTCCCGCCCCGTATTCTGCGCGACTCTCTTGGCAAGTTTTTCGCGGCGAAGAAGAAATAACCCATGCGTATAACGGGCGGCACTTTCAGGGGCAGAACGATTACCGCGCCGGACGGTCTGGACACGCGCCCGACCAGCGACCGCGTGCGGCAAGCTTTATTTAATATCCTGATGCACCATGAGTGGGGCGAGGCCATCGGCAACGCCATCGACGGGAAAGTCGTTCTGGATGCCTTTGCGGGCACCGGCGCGTTGGGGATCGAGGCGCTTTCACAAGGCGCGAGCCGCGCCTATTTCTTTGAAAAAGACCGTAAGGCGCTAGACGCACTAAACGCCAATATCGCTGCGCTGAAGCTGCAAAAAACTACAAACGTGATGCCGATTGATATCAAACGCGCACCGATGGCCAAAGAGCCCGCCGCACTGGTATTCTTCGACCCACCTTATCGCAAAGGTCTGACGGAAGCCGCGCTTCAAACCCTTTCCACCCAAGGCTGGATCGCACCGCATGCGCTGTTGGTCTGCGAAACGTCCAAGGGTGAGGCCCTCACACTGCCCGCCACCAGCACGCATCACCTGACGCGCACCTATGGCGACACCGATGTGCACTTCTGGGAGTGGGTGGGATCGTAACTTTTACCGCCGGTCAAACAACTTTTGCAAATCGGTGAGTTTCATTTCCACATAGGTGGGGCGGCCATGATTGCACTGCCCCGTGTTGGGTGTGGTTTCCATCTGGCGGAGCAGCGCATTCATCTCATCCACATTGAGCGCGCGGCCAGAGCGCACCGAGCCATGACACGCGATACGCGAAAGCAGCGCCTCAAGGCGTTTTTCTACCGCGCGCGATGTTTCGTTTTCCGCGAGTTCCTCAGCCAGATCGACAAGCAAAGCCTTTACATCCGTCTGCCCGATCAGCGCAGGCACCTCGCGCACCAGAATTGCACCATCACCAAAAGCTTCAATGACAAGGCCAAGCCGCGCCAATTCCGGTACCGCTTCCAGCAACCTTGCCGACGCGCCCGCGCCTATTTCCACCACATCGGGGATCAACAAAATCTGGCTTTTTACGCCCCCAGAAGCCAAAGCCTCTTTCATGCGTTCATAAACGATGCGCTCATGCGCCGCATGTTGATCGATGATCAGCAAGCTCTCCGGCGTTTGCGCGACGATAAAGGTGCCATGCACCTGCGCGACCGCCGCGCCCAAACGTCCAAAAGATTGTGCAGGCGACGGCGCTTCGCTTTGCGTCACGCGCGCCTGTGGCGGCATCGCATTGTCCAGCATCATTTCCGTAAAGCCGCTCGGCATTTGCGAGACAGACGGTGGATAGGTATAAAATGGCGCGACAGAGGGCGTATTTTCCATTTGCATCATCTGCATCGCCGTCGGTGCCAGAGCGCTGGTCGTAAACTGCGCGGAGGCCCCCAGCGCATGACGGATAGCGGTGACGATCAGCCCGCGCACCTTTGCGCTATCGCGAAAACGGACTTCCGCCTTGGTGGGATGCACGTTCACGTCTACATCACGCACAGGAACGCTTAAGAACAATACGACAGCCGGATGCCGTCCGCTGGGCAGCACATCGCCATACGCGCCGCGCACAGCGCCCATCAACACCTTGTCGCGCACAGGGCGGCCATTCACAAACAAATATTGATGCTTCGTCGTCGGACGGTGCCATGTCGGAAGCGCCGCATAACCTTGCAGACGCACACCCTCGCGCTCGATATCCAGTGCGGCCACATTGCCCATAAACTCGTCGCCCAAAACGGCCACAAGACGCTCACGCTGCTTTTCATTTTCATCCAAAAGCGCGGCGGGCGCGTTATAGCGCACGGGGCGGCGATCATCCTCGGCCAGCGTGATCGCGACTTGCGGATGCGCCATCGCGATCTTTTCAATCATCTCGCGCGCGGCTTCGGATTCCGTGCGCGGCGCTTTTAAAAACTTGAGGCGCGCGGGCGTCGCAAAAAACAAATCACGCACCTCGACAACCGTGCCTTCGGGAAGCGAGGCAGGCTTCAACGGCGAGACAACGCCGCCTTCGACCGCAATCTGCCACGCCTCCTGTGCGCCGCGTGCGCGGCTGGTGATCATCAAACGCGCCACCGCGCCGATGGAAGGCAGAGCCTCACCCCGAAACCCAAAACTCTGGATATTCCATAAATCCTCGTCGGGAAGCTTCGATGTCGCGTGCCGCTCGATGCACAGCGCCAATTCGTCCGGCGTCATCCCGCTGCCATTATCGGCCACGCGGATCAGCGCCTGCCCACCTTCGCGCAGGGTGATATCAAGGCGCGTCGCGCCCGCATCCAGCGCGTTTTCGACCAGTTCCTTGACGGCGGCGGCGGGACGCTCCACCACCTCACCAGCGGCGATACGATTGACAAGGTTTTCTGGCAAGCGTCGAAGGATCATATTTTTTGCGTCTCGTGCACAAGGTCTTGTTGACGCTGGGTCAGTCGTGCGCCGCCCATCTTCGCGCCGACAAAAACCGCACCTGTCAGATCGCTGCCAAGGAAATTGGCGTTGGACAGATCGGCATTGCTGAAATCCACTTTCTGCAAATTCGCATTCGTCAGGTTCGCATAACGGAACAGCGCCCCTGACATGTTGGTCACGACCACGCGGCTCGCGCTCAGATCCAGCGGTTGCAACCGCACGCCTTGCAAATTCGCGTTGCAGAAGTTCGCCCCCGTAAAATCGCAGCCCCGCATGTCGGCATCGACAAAGTTTGTATGACGCAAATCGGCGTCGCGCATATCGGCCACCTGCATCTGTGCGCCGGAAAAATCGTTTCCGTACAGCATTGCGCCGCGCGCGCGCATCATACTAAGACAGGTGTGTGCCATCGACGGCGCACGTCTCAAATCGTAATAGTCAATCTCGAACCGCTGACCGCTGCGACCATCACTGCTCAGCCAAACAAGATGCTGGCGCAGACAATCGGTCAGCGACAGGGGTAAATCCTTGATCGTTGGCCCCGTGGGTGTATCCGTCAGCGCACCGTCGATGCAGGCTTCGTGCATCTTGGTCGCGTTCGTCGTGATATTAATCAAAATCGCGCCGCGCATATTGGCGTCTTTCACGTCGCACATGCTGATATCCGCATCCTGAAGGTCGACGCCGGACATGTTCACACCTTGTAAATTGGCGCGGACAATTTTACAGCCGCGCATCGTCGCGTCGCTGAAATCGCAATTATTGGCAATCGCGCCAGCGAGGCGCGCACGCGACAAATTCGCGCCGCTTAAATCCGCAACGCCCACCCCTGAATTCAGCAGCAGCGAGGTGCCCGGCACAACCTGAACGCCCTCGCGCGTCGTCATGGTTCCTTCACGCAAATCAACGCCCGTCATATCGGCATTCATCAGCAAAGCACCGCGCATGCACACACCACGCATATCCGCGCGGATCAGACTGGAGTTTTGCATGTTTGCCAGGCGCAAATCTGCGCTGAACAAATTGGCGTAGTCCAGATGCGTATCACTTAAGTTGGTTTGGCAGAGCATCGCGCCCGTGAAATCGGCATGCGACAAATCATGTCCCGATAAATCAAGTCCCGACAAATCATGATGCGCGAGGATGGCCCGCATCCCGCCCATACGCGCCGCACGGAACATCGCGTGCTTTTGCACCATTTCATCAAGCAAAGCCTGATCGATCTTCGTGAACTTCATAAGGGCACCACCATTGTGCTTTGTCCTTGTTGCAAGGTCAGGGCAACGGAGGCCCCGACGGGAAAGGTCATCAGATGACGCCCATGCCCACACGGCACATTGAACGCCAAAGGCACCTCGGGCGGAACATGCTTGCGCACAATATCCTTTAGTGAAGTGCCGTAAATAGTGTGCTCCGCGGGATCAAGGTCAGGCTTTTCATCCAGAATATCGACCATCTCGCCCACCAAAACCGCACGAACGCCCTCGAATTTTCCGGCAAGGCGCAAATGGGTCAGCATACGCTCAATCTTGTACAGCGGCTCCTCGACATCCTCAAAAAACAGGATGCCGTCCTGCGCTGACCAATCATAGGGCGTGCCAATCATCGTTTGCAGCATGCAAAGATTCCCGCCGATAAGGGGGCCTTGCGCGACGCCTTCAACATCGACCTCAACATCCGGCAAAGACAAAACGCGATTATCCTCGCCTTCCATAATCATCGCGAAAAGCGCATTTTCCGTGCGCTCGTCCGCTTGTTCCGGTAGGAAGTTCCACTCCATCGGCCCATGAAAAGTGACCATCCCCGTGCGCGCCGTGATCGCATTCAGCAAAACGGTTATATCCGAGAAACCAACAAACGGCTTGGGGTTGGCGGCGATCAAATCATAATCCAGACGATCCAGAAGCAACGTCGCGCCGGTGCCGCCGCGCACGCAGAAAATGGGCCTGATGGAAGGATCGGCAAACATGTCCATCAGTGCCTCGGCACGCGCAGCATCACTGCCGGCCAACGTGCCGTCTCTCAGATGGCATTGATCATGAATGACGACCTCAAACCCCCACTGCGCCAACTTTCGCGCAAAAACGTCCATATCTTCCCGCGCAGCCCAGCGGCTAGGCGCAACGAGGCCTACCTTGGCCTGCAAAGGCAGAAGTGGCGGAAAATGGGTGGAAGGGGACGGGAAAGCCATGGGATTGCCGTTAAAGTGACCGAAATCAGAGGTTAACCTAACCCAAAAGATCATCCAAGTCTTGTTTTTCTGTTGCCTGAATCGGTTAATCGCTTCATGGTTCGGCAACGCACTTTTCAGAAGGATTTTTGCCATGATTTTGTCCACTAATGACCTGATTAAACGCATTCATGACACCAAAGCTGTCTCCATCTGGAACCGTAAAACGGGGCCGATTTTCTGGTACGCGGCCTCGGTTCCAGGCCCCTTTTATGTGAACACCGAGCTGGTCATCGGCGCAGATTTATCCACCGCTTTGCTGAAGAAAATCACGGAGATTGTCGCGGAAACGCCGACTGCCGCCGCCCGCGCGCAAAAGCTGGAAACGCTGATGATGGACGCGTTTGAAAAGGACGCGACGTATAAAAACATTATTGAAACCATGGTCGCCAAAACGCGGGAAGAATTCCCCGAAGGCTCCTTCGCCGTCATTTCGGGGGGCGAGCGCCGCGACTGGCTGTTTTCCATCCCGATGGCGAAACTGATGAATATTCGCCACGTTTATCTGTTCAAAAATGGCGATTATTACTGCGAAAACGACCTGAAACAGGGCGAAATCGCGCTGCATGTCGCCGATCTGATCAACAACGCCGCCAGCTATTTTGATGCGTGGCTCCCCATTCTGGATAAAGCCGGTCTGTCCTGCGTGGGCACGGCCTGCGTCAACTCGCGCGGTAATGTCGGCGTCGACCGCTTGAAGGCCAACGGCCAGAAGGTCCTTGCGCTCAACAGCATCGATATCACATTTTTCGAAAAGTCTGTCGACGCGGGCATGATTGACACCGGCACGCTGGAGGAAATCCGGCTGTTCTTCAAGGGAGCCAAAGAGTGGGCATCTGCCTACCTGATGGGCAAACCGGAATTGTTCAACGCGGCAGGCATTGACGCCAAATCGTTCGAGCGGCTGGAGACGTTCTTCACCAAAGACCCTTGGGGACTGAAGGACGCACACGCCGACTTCTTCGCCGCGATGCAAGCCGCTATCAAAGCAAGAAAAGGTTAGACCTCACTGGCGGTATGCTCCCTATGCGTCGCCATCCTCATTGCGATGCCGATAACAGGGATTCTGCCGTTAAATCTGCTGCATTGGAATGGTCAATAGCCGCAGCGATGCCCCCTTTTGCTTTGTGAAACTAATTATGCCGTTGAATTAACCATAAATGATAGGTTACTCGTTTTGTAATGCAATCTTATTCAACACAGGATCATTATTATGACAGCCCCAAACAATTCGACAGCCAACTTTGTCCTCGCTCAATTCATGATGCTTCAAACCGCCAAGCAAATCTGCGCGGGCCTGGAATTAATTCAAGATGCAAAAGGGCGGAGAGTTGGCTTTAAACAAGAAGAACCAAAGAAAAATGGCAACACGGCTCCCTGTAAAATAATTAAGGTCGGCAAGGCCGATCCATCGGGCACCCCCGTCGAAATCATTCTCGAAGCTGGGACGACTTCCACAACCCCAACGGCTTCTTTGCGCAAAGAAGGGGGGGAAACCGAACCCGTTGTTAGCAAGGATCGGACAAGGCTCGTTCACAACATTTTGATGGCTGTTGAAAACTGCATTAAAAATAAAGCGCCAGCTCCGTAAGAGATACTATTATTGGCAACAGCCTTTGAAAGTGAGAGAGATCGTGGACAATGACGCGCTCAAAAAACGCTTCGATCAAAATGAAATTGACGCCAAGGCGTTGATGGTTGCGGTCGCGGTCGAGTTGCTGAAACAACTAAAGCCTCTTCGAGCGGCTGATAACGATGCACACAAAATGATGCGCAGGCGCCTTGATGAAGACACTGTGCAGATTACAACGCTTGTGCCCTGCCGCGCCATGCCGACAGTTTTCCAAACAATCACCATTGCGGCCATGCCGCCCTATCGTGAAAACAAGCGTCTTTTCTCCGCCGCAGGCGCACGCATTACGCTTTCTTGCGGCGATAAAATGATCAAACGGCTTATGGTTTATAGTCTTGGCAGCCCTCGGCTAGCGGTGATTGCCAAGCAACTGAATAAGCAAGCGGCCCTGTTACGATTAACCCGAGGATAACACCACTTCTGAAATGGTGTGCGCAATGTATCACATTATTTAGAATGATATTAAATTGCGTCTTGTATGAATCTGAAAAATACAGTTCGCTATAAAAATAGCACTCGTATAGCAGGATCCGAATATGACAAAAGCAACAGATAACAGCGATCATTACTCAAATGTTTATGGATCACGGCTCCCCGTCGCCAGAGGGGACAGTCCTTCCACCGCCCGTCATTTGTCTGACAAAAACGACAGCGATTTGAAACTTATGAAGGCCTATTCGGGCACGATTTTTGGCCTGCTTACCTGCCTGCAAGATGGTGACAAAAAACCGTTGGTAACCTGCCCGTCCATTATGAACGATGGAAGAAAACTTTCGGAGCACGCCAAAGAAATCGTGTGCAATGTGCAGATTGGCAATCTCCGTTATCATCTTCATGGGAAAAAATACCGCGATTTGGTTATACAGACCCATCCCCATATTTCAAATATCTTTGAGGCCGGTGCCATCACCACGATCAGCGCCGTGGAGAAAATCAAAGGCGAGTTTGATACACTGGAAAAACTCGCCCCCTTTTACACGCCAAGAAAAACGGCAGCCCGCGTCTATATCAATCTTTCTTCTATAGAAAGCACACGAAGTGCTGTCATCAACGTCTTTGATCTTCTCAGCGAAATCGCGCTCGTGCAGAAGATGACGGACTCATCGTCCCTTCCCGACTTTCAAAAACGCGTTGCTCGTCTCGCCATAGCGGCGCGCGGAAACGTTGCCGAGTATATTGATACACACGGTGCCAAGTGCCGAATACTACGGATGATCCCGAGATTGCCACACGGTGTCGTCTTTAAGTTGTAGAGCAGCTAAACCCCCAGCATATCCTTGACCTTGGCAAAGAAGCTTTCGCTCTCGGGATGGGTTTTGTTTTTCTCGGACTCGATCGCGAATTCTTCAAGCAGTTCTTTCTGACGCTTGGAAAGATGCGATGGCGTCTCGACCATCAGGTCGACATAAAGATCGCCACGCGCGGTCGAGCGCAGAACGCTCATGCCCTTGCTGCGCAGACGCACCTGATGCCCCGTTTGCGTGCCGGCTTTGACTTCCACTTCTGCCGTCGAACCGTCGATCACGGGCACCGCTACCTTGCCGCCGAGCGCCGCCATCGTCATCGGGATCGGCACGCGTATGTGCAAATTCGCACCGTCACGCTGGAACAACGGATGACCGCCGACACTTAAGATCACGTAAAGATCGCCCGCATGCGCACCGCGCGCGCCGGCTTCGCCCTCACCCGACAGACGGATGCGCGTCCCGCTTTCAACGCCAGCCGGAATGGTCACGGCCAGCGTGCGCTCCTTGCGCACACGGCCCGATCCCATGCAGCTCTTGCACGGATCCTTGATCACTCGCCCTGCGCCTTGGCAGGTCGGGCAGGTGCGCTCGATCGTGAAAAAGCCCTGCTGCATCCGCACGCGGCCATGGCCATCGCACGTAGAGCACGTCGTCGGCGAGGAGCCCGCCGCCGCGCCGCTGCCTTTACACGTCTCGCACGACACCAGCGAGGCAACCTTGATCGTCTTCTCGCAGCCCTTGAACGCTTCATCCAGCGTGATCGTCATATCATAGCGCAGATCCGCGCCGCGCTGTCCGGCAGGCTCACCGCCACCACCGGCGCGACGTCGCCCCCCGCCGCCGAGAATCTCGCCGAACATCTCTTCAAAAATATCACCAAAGCCGCCCGCGAAATCGAACCCGCCGCCGCCGAAGCCGCCCGCTCCGCCCCCCATGCCGCCCTGCTCAAATGCCGCATGCCCATAGCGATCATAGGCCGCGCGTTTTTGCTCATCGCGCAGCACGTCATAGGCTTCACTGATTTCCTTGAACTTGTGTTCGGATTCCTTATCGCCCGGATTCTTGTCGGGGTGATATTTCATCGCGAGCTTGCGATACAGCTTTTTCAGATCGTCTGCCGACGCATCGCGCGAAGCACCCAGCAATTCATAGTAATCGGATTTGGACATTAAACTGTCTTTCTATTCGCAATAATCTCTGGAGCCATCGCCTCAACGGCCAACCAGTGAGCACGGTTCAGGGAGGACGTCTTCATTTCATCAAACGCAACCCAGCCAGCCAGATCGCCTTCAGGGTTTAGCCATTTCTTGCCAACCTCCTGTTGCCGCTCAAACGGATAAAGGAAAAACGTTTGATCGTAAATCCAAAAAGCTTCCTGATCGTCAGCATAAAACCCGCGCACATGGTGGTAGGTGTCGAGCACTTCCCCGACAGGCTCAAACGGCAAACCCGTTTCCTCAAACCATTCGCGCTGGGCCGCTTGCTCCAGCGTCTCGCCTTCATCCACACCGCCGCCGGGAAGATCGGGGATTCCATTCGTAAAACCGGGCCACAACATCATGATCGCATCTTGCGCCTTCGCCACCACCCACGCGCCACGGCGCGACTTGATGACTGAATGCGCCTGTGGCGCCACAAGGACGCCACGACGATCATAATAAAGGATTTCGGTTGGGTTCATAAAATCACTGATGACCTCCCGTTACTTATCCTCCTTCACTTCCGTGAAGTCGGCGTCGACGACGCCGGGGTCTTTGGGGGCTTCCGCCGAAGCGCCAGCTTCACCGCCGCCAGTACCCGCCGCCGCTTCTTGCTGCGCCTTATACATGGCTTCGCCGATCTTCATGGCGGCCTGCGTCAGCGCATCGGTCTTGGCCTTGATCGCCGCCGCATCGCCGCTATCCAGAACACCCTTCAAATCCGCAATGGCGGACTCAACAGCACTCTTGTCGCTGGCCGAAACCTTGTCGCCGACTTCCGTCAGAGACTTTTCGGTTGAGTGGATCAACGCATCGGCATGGTTGCGCGCATCGACGACTTCGCGGCGCTTCTTGTCTTCGGCAGCATTGGCTTCAGCTTCCCGCACCATCTTTTGAATGTCGGCATCCGACAACCCGCCCGAGGCTTGGATCTTGATCTGTTGTTCCTTATTCGTCGCCTTGTCCTTGGCCGTTACGTGAACGATGCCGTTCGCGTCAATATCGAACGTCACTTCAATCTGCGGAACGCCACGCGGCGCAGGCGGAATGCCCATCAAATCGAACTGACCAAGCAGCTTGTTATCGGCAGCCATCTCGCGCTCGCCTTGGAACACACGGATCGTCACCGCGTTCTGGCTATCCTCAGCCGTGGAGAATACTTGGCTCTTCTTGGTCGGGATCGTCGTGTTGCGGTCGATCAGACGGGTGAACACGCCGCCCAGCGTTTCGATACCCAAAGACAAAGGCGTCACGTCAAGCAGCAGAACGTCTTTCACGTCACCGCGGAGTACGCCCCCTTGGATGGCGGCACCATCAGCTACGACCTCATCCGGGTTTACGCCCTTATGCGGTTCTTTGCCAAAGAAGTCTTTCACCGTTTCAATGATCTTGGGCATACGGGTCATCCCGCCGACCA
>DNGD01000190.1 GCA_003486725.1 Rhodospirillaceae bacterium | reverse complement strand
CCCAACAGAACGACCTGCAAAAGCTTGTCGGTTTCCGTTTCCAGATTGGAGAGAAGCCGCACGGCCTCCAGCCCTTCCTCGCCCAACGCCTGCGCTTCGTCAATCACCAAAACGCAACGTCTCCCGCGCGCGTGCTCGGCCACCAAAAAATCGCGTAGGGCGGCGGCGCTGTCCTGCGTCGCCTTGACCTTCACGCCGAATTCTTTCGCGATCATTGAGGGGATATGTTCGGGCTTGATCGGCGATGGCGCGCACAGATAAGCGGTGTTCACCGGTTGTTTGGCCAAACTGCCCAGCAGCAGTCGGCAAATCAACGTTTTTCCTGTGCCAACTTCTCCCACAATTTTAAGGAATCCGTCGCCTCGGGAAAGTGAAAATTTCAACGCCGCAAGAAGCGCTTCCGTTTCTGCGCAGGGATAATAAAGATCGGGGTTTGGCGTCAGACCAAAGGGATACGATTCAAAACCGAAATGCTCAAGAAAAGGCATAAAATTCTCTACTGTCTGTTAAAGCTGCCCATTGCGATGGCATTGTCCGGTAGCTGATGCGAGGCCAGATAATCAAGTCGTCGCTGCGCTTCGCTTGGCAGTGGTTTCGGTAATGAGCGGTATAGATCAAGCGCCGCCGCCTCACGTCCAAGCTTGTCATTCAAAATCGCAAGCCCCAGACGATAGGATCTGTTCGTTGGTTCTAGCGCGACAGCCTTTTCCCATGCATGAAGAGACTCTAACGTTTTTTGCTGACGGGTCAGGATATGGGCTCGCGCCGCGTGAGCTGACGCAATTGCCGGATGAGCCGCAACAATTCGATCCAGTGCGACCATATCCCCCTCTTGCCCACGCTGCTCAAGAACATATATTTTTCCCTGCAAGGCGGCCTTGTTCGCGCTATTGTATTTTAAAACGACGTCATAATTCTCTAACGCTCTTTCCCAATCACCGCTAATGGCTGCTTTCTTTGCGCGGGCATAGCTGTCCTCACCACGCTCCGCCTGTCGTTCCTGCGGCGCTGCCACCGCCTCGCCTTCCGCGACAACGGGCTCCATCATATCGTTCGGATCAGACTCCCCGCTGTCAGCAGAAAGTGTAATACCCAAGGGTTCTTCGGCGCGAATCTTGCGTGTGTTTTTTAGGAGCGGCGCTTCTGCGGTTGTATGCACGATGCCGGCAGGTCGTCCCGTTCCTCTGACAAAGGTTGTGTCACCACCGAGAAAAATAAATCCGCTTGTCATAACAAAAACAAGAATGGGCAAGGCAACAAACAGTGCCGCCCGTTTCTTCAAAGTAGAAACAGGGGAAGGAGGCAATAACGGAACAATGACAGGTGCCTTTTGGACTCTGTAATCGCGCGCCGCCTTGTTAAGGGCATTAAAAAGAACACTCATTTGAAGAAGACATAAGCATTTTTACTCTCAAACGCCAAGAGGGAGTTTGAATATGGTTAACGATAATAATAGTGTTATTAATTTTTTGGATTTATAGTGATAGATACAAGCTAATAGAACCATATTAGTATTAATAAAAGACTGCATACCCCATTATTGTAGTGAGTAATATTTAATTTACGTGAATATTGCATATATCAGGTCACCAACAACCATAACAATAAGGGTGACTCTCATGTTCCGCTGGTGGACCAACGCAAGCCTTCTCGTCAAGGTATTCGCCCCTCAAATTCTCGTCGTGATTGTGTGCCTTGTTATCATCGTCACGGCTCGACAAGGATTTAATGGAATTCTTGAAAAAGCGGAAACCATCATCACTAATGATGTTGATCGGACAATCACGGTCATGGAAATTTCCGAAGACGTCAGTGCTGTAGCCTTGGCCATTCGCGTGGTTCTTGTGCTGAACGAAAAAGCCGACATCGACAAACAGCTCGATGTCCTGAGAGAGCATGGCGCTGAGGCCATAAAAAAGATATCCTATCTAAATGACAATATTAAAAATCCAGAGCGTAAAAAAATTATTGAAGGCTCGTTGGTTGATATCAAAAAATACCTAGACAATGGCGAAAAGATATTCGCGATGTATTCCGCCAACCAACGGAACGAAGCCTTTCAAGAACGTGTAATTTTTTCAAGAGACCTGCGCACAAAAATGCTTACGGATCTTAAAAATCTGACGACAGCCTACAAAGAAACCATCAAAGACTCCGAAAAGGCTATGATCGATGACAGTAACCGAACAAAAGCGACACATATACTTATCGCAATGCTCGGCCTCGTTATTGCCTATAGTGTTCTCGCACGGATAATTTTCGGTGCCATGAAACAACGTAAAAGCGATATGCTGGCGCTGGCGCAAGAGTTTGAGGACAGCGTCAAGATGGTCGTTGATGACGTGACATCATCGGCGTCAGAACTCAAAACAGCCGCTGATACGCTGGCCTCGACCTCGCAGGAATCGACAAAACTGAGCGGCACTGTTGCGGCGGCGGCGGAGCAAACCTCCTCCAACATGCAGACCGTGGCAACCGCCACGGAAGAACTGACGTCGTCTATCGGTGAGATCAGCCGTCAGGTCTCGGAATCAACGGACATCACACATAAAGCGGTTGACCAAGCCAACACAACCAACAAGACGGTGCGTGATTTGGCCGAAACAGCCGAAAAAATCGGTCAGGTCATTAGCTTGATTGGCGAGATTGCCAGCCAAACCAATCTTCTCGCGCTCAATGCAACCATCGAAGCCGCGCGTGCGGGCGAAGCCGGAAAAGGGTTTGCGGTAGTAGCCTCAGAAGTCAAATCATTGGCAACACAAACAGCCAAGGCGACAGAGGACATTACGCGCCAGATCAGCAGCGTACAGCAAGCCACCGGAGTCGTGGTAGGAGAGATCGAGAAAATCCGTGAGACAATCGTCGGCATCAACCAAGTCTCGACGCGTATCGCCTCCGCCGTTGAGGAGCAAGGCGCTGCAACACAGGAAATCGCACGCAACATTGCCGAAGCCACGCAAGGAACGCGCGACGTATCGCGCAATGTTGGCGGTGTCAGCCGCGCAGCAGAGGAAACAGGCGCGATCTCGACTCAGGTTCAGTCAGCGGCGGGAAAACTTACCAGTCAATCAGGCCTTCTCAGCCAGAAAGTTCAGAAGTTCCTGGAAAAGGTCAGAGCCTGACACCCAAGAATCAGGCGGACAGACAGCGGCTCCCGCAAGGAAGCCGCTGTTTCTCGTCGTAAAAGAATATTCTTATTGCCCGACTTTTTTGACGGGAAGTGACAAACGGATATGAAGCTCGCGCAAGCGATCTTCATCCACAACGTTAGGCGCTTGCATCATCAAGTCCTGCGCCTGCTGGTTCAGCGGGAACGCAATGACTTCACGGATGTTCGGTTCATCGGCAAGGAGCATGACCATGCGGTCGATACCTGGGGCCGAGCCACCATGCGGCGGCGCGCCAAGTTTAAGCGCCGAAAGCATACCGGCAAAACGGCTTTCCAGATCCTCGGCAGAGTAACCGGCAATCGAGAACGCCTTATACATCAGCTCGGGAAGATGGTTGCGGATTGCGCCGGACGATAGCTCGATCCCGTTGCAGATAATATCGTACTGATACGCTTTGATGGTGAGCGGATCTTGCTCCTCCAGAGCCTTCATGCCGCCTTGCGGCATCGAGAAAGGGTTGTGCGAGAAGTCGATCTTCTTGCGCTCCTCGTCATATTCAAACATCGGAAAATCGACGATCCAGCAGAAGCGGAACGCGTTCTTCTCGATGATGTCCATATCCTGCGCGATCTTGGTACGAGCTTGACCCGCCATCTTCGCAGCCACGGCGGGTTTGTCGCAGACAAAAAACACGGCATCGTTATCTTCACAGCCTGTAAGCGCACGAAGTTCCTTTTGCGCTTCCTCTCCCACAAAGCGGGAGATGGGCCCCTTCCCTGCACCGTTTTCAAACGTGATGTATCCAAGGCCCGGCGCACCAATTTCCTTTGCCCAATCATTCAACTTGTCAAAAAAGCTGCGCGGGCGATCCGAAACCTTCGGCGCACGAATAGCGCGAACGACGCCGCCCAAATCAATAATGGAGCGGAAAGCGCGGAATTCGACATCAGCGCGACTGAACACGCTCGTCACATCGGTGATAATCAGCGGGTTGCGCAGATCGGGTTTGTCCGAGCCGTATTTCAGCATCGCCTCATCATACGCGATGCGACGGAATGGCGGCTTGTCGATGGCAGCCTTGTTTTCGCGCCGGAACGCGCCGAACTCGTCAAAAACGCCGTGCAGAACAGGCTCGATCGTTTCAAGCACGTCGTCCTGCGTGACATAGCTCATCTCGAAATCGAGCTGATAGAACTCGCCGGGGCTGCGATCCGCACGCGCGTCTTCATCGCGGAAGCACGGCGCGATCTGGAAATAGCGATCATAGCCGGCGATCATCAACAGCTGCTTAAACTGCTGTGGTGCCTGTGGCAGCGCATAGAACTTGCCCGGATGAACGCGGCTGGGTACCAGATAATCACGCGCGCCTTCAGGACTGGAGGATGTCAGGATCGGTGTTTGATACTCACGGAAACCGGCATCCCACATCCGGCGACGAATGGAGGCGATAATCTCCGAGCGCAAAATCATATTCTGCTGCAACTTCTCGCGACGCAGATCGAGGAAGCGATAGGTCAGGCGAACATCCTCGCCTGTATCGGCATCGGCGTTGACCTGCATGGGCAGAGGGTCAGCGGCGCTTTGGATAACGAACTCGGCGATGTCCAGCTCAACCGCACCGGTGGGCAGCTTGTCGTTCAGCGTTTCAGCCGGACGCGCGACAACCTTGCCCGTCACCGTCACAACGCTTTCGTTCTTCACATGCTCGACCACGCTCATCAGCGGGCTGGACATATCGATCACACACTGCGTCATGCCGTAATGGTCGCGCAGATCGATAAACAGCAGGCCGCCGTGATCGCGCTTGCGATTGACCCAGCCAGACAAACGAACCGTTTGCCCGACATGTTCGGGGCGAAGCTGACCACAGGTATGGGTGCGATAGGGATGCATCGAAGAACTCTCCAAAAATCAAAGGTTAACGGACGCTTTTATAACGCCAATCGCCTTTGGGCAATGGTGAATCCGAGCCTATGGCTCACCAAAAGGCAAAGATTAATGCTTTCAAAGTTGAGAAAGGTGTCAGTTTTCAGGTAATGTGTGTCGCATTAGGATTTATTTTCATAGACAAAATATTACAAGGATACCCCATGAATTTCGCCATTCGCTTCCCCAACCTTCTTTCCGTCACTGCTAAAAACTTAGTGCAGCCATCTTCACGCCGCCAATTTGTGACGGGCGGGATTAAGCTCGCCGTCTTTGGCACCCTGTATACCCAACTTGGTGGCTGCGCCAGATTTTCGGACGAAGAGAAGGCATTCATCGCCAGAGAGCACACGTTAGAAACGAGAGCCGTGGGACTAAACCCGACAGCAACGGCGAAAGAGAACGACGAAGACTATTCAATCGATGTCTACGCTGCCCTTGATAAAAACAACCGGGTTATGATGCGGGACGGAAATGAACTACTACAGGGCATTATGTTCCCTCCTATCACGCAAGGCAGTACGGTCTTACCACGCATGAAGATGGTGTTTGATAAACCATATACTGAAGACGAGCTTCCGAACCTTCAGATGGCTGTCGACTGGGACTGCGTGAGAAAGAAGGCTGAAGAAGCCAGAATGAAGGAAGAAGAGGCCAAGAAAGAGAAAGAGATAGCAGCGAAGGCGAAGAAAGACGGCAACTTAAATACAACAAAAAAGAAAGAAAAAAAGAAAGA
>DNGD01000049.1 GCA_003486725.1 Rhodospirillaceae bacterium | reverse complement strand
TTTTAAAAGGAGAGAGAATGACAATACATCATATTTCCGGTGCGAAATATCGACCTGATCAGGCACGGGCTCCTGCCGGAAGCCGTGAAGGAGGGCGATGGACGAGCGAGGGGGGATCACATGAGCCATCTGGAAAGCTTAAAAAACGAACCATGGCGATTTATGGAGAGACATCTGGCTTGTATCCAAAGCTACTGTCGCCAAACAAAAGTCCTTATGATCAATCAAATTGGGATATTCAGTCGGCGCAAATGTTGCATACAACGAGAACGTATATCGGTATTGTGTCTGAGCGTAATCCCAAGGTTCATTATGCTTCGCCCATAAAACCCAACAACCCAATTCAGGCTAGCGCTTGGAGGCTTTCCGAGGCAGCAGCAAGGGAGGGAGGAAATCAACAATTACTGAATCCAAAAATTACGCATTTTTTTCTAAGGCAAGATGGGGTAGGATTGCAACGTCCACCTTGGCAAGGTTACCAGAGATATCTATCACTGGGGCCTTTTCTTAATATCGGCGGCGGAGATGTTCCTAGAGGAGGAAATACATATGTCGATTTTTATGGAAAATAAAATCCTTTCGGCATTGTGCGTTGCCTTTATATTATGTTTTGTCTCGCTAAAATCGTTTGCGGGGGAAGGTGGGTGTTCCGGCATTCATCCGATTGATCAAGCTTGTTTTACAATCGACGGTGTTTTGGAGGTTCGAGCCAATATGCGGCCTATGTTGACAGAGAAACAGAGCGGCAAAAAATATCTTATTGCATTAAACTCGGACAGTGAGACGGCACAGTATGCAATGCCGGTATCCTTGTCGCTTCATCTTAATCCAGAGAACCGCGTAAGCGGAACGTATTTGGTTTGTCCTCTCTTACAGACAAGCGATAGAAAAAAGTTGCAAACGGTGTGTATCGAGAAAGACGAATAGCGCGAAAAGTCAGATAACAGTTTTGAGAAAAAGCTCTGCGGAAACGCGGGGCTTTTTTATTGGGTAAATTTTAAAAGGAGAGAGAATGACAATACATCATGTTTCCGGTGCGATGGAAATTAAGGACATCGCCGCCAATGGAACTTTTACGGGCTATGCCAGCGTGTTTGGTTTGCTGGACAGTCAAAACGAAATCGTCGAGCGCGGTGCGTTTACGCGCACGCTCGCGAAATGGCGGGCGAAGAATTTCTCGCCAGCCATGCTGTGGATGCACGATCCCACGCAGCCCATCGGCTTGTGGATCGCGATGGCGGAGGATGAAAGCGGCCTTGTGGTGCAAGGTCGCCTCGCGCTGGGCACGCAAAAAGGGGCGGAGGCTTATGAGCTGCTCAAGATGAAGGCTCTTACAGGGCTTTCCATCGGCTACCGCGTGATCACGAGCCGCATCGACAGCAAGAGAAAGGCAAGGGTTTTGACGGACGTTGATCTGTTCGAAGTCTCGCTTGTTACCTTTCCCGCCAACGACGCCGCGCGCGTCAATGGTGTGAAAGCGCCGCCTGCCAAGGTGCCTGCGAAGAAAACGTCGAAGACGGCGCGTGATGAGCGGGCGGCAAAGAGAGCCTCTGCCAGTCTGAAAAAGGCGGCGAGGACATTGAAAGGAAAGTAACATTAACCAAGGAGAATAGTGAATGATTGATATGAACGAAGTACAGGCGTCGGCGGAAACATTGGCGCATGCGTTTGAAGAATATAAAAGCGTGAACGATATGCGTCTTGCCGAAATGGAACGTAAAGGCAGCGCGGATGTTCTCACCACCGAAAAGCTGGGCCGTCTGGATGACGCGATCAACAAAATCCAGACCGATCTGTCGGGCGTGAAGACGGCCCTGCGTCGTCCTAATGCAGGCGGAATCGAGGCTAAGGACGCGCAAAGCGAAGACGGCGAGTATAAATCCGCCTTCATGCGCTATGTCACCAAGGGGATCGAGCCTGATCTGCAAGGTAAGGCGATGAGCACAACGGTCGACGAGTCCGGCGGCTATATGCTGCCGACCGAATTGTCGGGCCGTATTATCAGCAAGCAGTTCGACACAACCCCGATGCGTCAGATCGCGACGGTCATGAGCATTTCGACCGACGCGGTGGAAATGCTGCGCGACACGAGCGAAGCCGAAGCGCAGTGGGTGTCTGAATTGGCCGCACGAACGGATACGGAGGAAGGCGTCATTGGCCGCATCCGCATTCCGGCGCACGAGCTGTACGCGCAGCCCAAGGCGACGCAAAAGCTGCTGGATGACTCGGTGCTGAATGTCGAGGAATGGTTGGTCGGGCGCGTCGCGGGATCATTTGCGCGCAAGGAAAATCTTTCCTTTGTCAGCGGCGACGGCGTCAATCAGCCTCGCGGTTTCCTGAGCTATACCACGGCGGCGACAAGCGATGCGGCCCGCACCTGGGGCGTTTTGGAACATGTGGCGACGGGCGCGGACGGCACGTTTAATGCCTCCACCGGCGCGGATGTTCTCATCAGCCTTATGAACAAACTGAAGGCCGGTTATCTTCCGAAGGCCACGTGGCTGATGCCGCGCAGCGTTGTCGATGCCGTGCGCAAGTTTAAAGAAAGCGGCACGGGCGCGTATATCTGGCAGCCAAGTTTGCAGACGGGCACGCCCGCGACGCTGCTGGGTTATCCGATCATGCTGGCCGACGATATGCCTTCGATGGCGTCGGGGAGCCTGTCGGTCGCGTTCGGCAACTTTGAGGAAGGCTACACGATTGTCGATCGCATCGGCCTTCAAACCTTGCGCGATCCGTACACATCGGCACCGTTCGTCAAGTTCCGTTGCACCAAGCGCGTCGGCGGCGATGTCGTCAATTTTGACGCGATCAAGGTGTTGAAGTTCGGCACGGTGTAGGGGTTAGGGACTCGGGACTAGGGACTAGGGGGGGAGTGACAAAGGAGAGGTTAGTCCTTCGTCCCATGCCCCTAGTCCCTTTTTATTTCCATTATTACAAACGGAGAAATTGTATGACTAATTTTGTTTTGAATATGCTGAGCACCGAAAATGCCGAGATCGCTGTGGGTGCGGCGCTGTCGGACGGTGTGGCCTTTGGCGGGCTTCGTCTGTTCGGGATCGTGATGCCGGCGGCGTGGACGGCGGCGCCGATTACATTTCAGGCGTCGCATGATAACGGCGTGACATGGCACAACCTGTATGACGCCGACGGCGTGGAAGTGACGGTTCAGGCGGCAGCCTCGCGCTATATCGCGCTGGATCCGGTTTTGTATTCCGCCGTGTCGATGATCAAGGTGCGGTCCGGCACCGCGTCCGCGCCTGTCAATCAGGTGGCGGCATGCGACGTTGGCCTCGTTTTGCGCTCGGTGTAGCCCATGATCTCGTTTCTTTTGTATCCACGCGCGCGTGGAGGTTGTGGCGCGCCGCCTGTGTCGCCGTTGTTTGATTACGACTTCACAAGTGGCGTATTGCCGACGGGCGTGACGTTCTCGCGCAGTTCGAGCGGCACGCGCTTTAACGCGTCCGGCGTGATGGTCAGCGAGGCGATTGACGCGCCGCGTTTCGATTATGATCCGGTGACGCACGCGTTGCGTGGCTTGCTGATCGAGCCGCAGAGGACGAACCTTTTGACGGCCAGCAACTCCACCGGCACTACTTTTCACCAGGTGGTGACGCTTGATGCCATTTCGTCACCAGACGGAACGGTTAATGGCCGATTGGTGGCCGATGATCTGGAAGGAAACAGCCATCGCACCTCACAGACCTACGTGAACTATATGGTTGGAAACGTGTATGCGCTGTCTTCGCATTACAAGAGCGGATCGTTCGGCTCATGCCAGTTTGTGCCTGCGAGCACCGCTTTTGGCGGCACGTTGTATCAAAATATCGACATGGCCAACGGTGCTTTCGGCGCAGGAAATATTTCTACAGGAAAGACCGTGCAGGCTCTTGCCGATGGCTGGTTGCGGGCGGCAATCGTTCGCTCCTGCATAGCAAACCAGAGTTATGTCAACTTTGTTTTCGGCAACAACAACAATCTGAATGCCGCGCGCGCACTATATTACACAGGAACGGGCGGGACTTATTATCTTTACGGTCATCAAGTCGAAATTGTTGCGACGAACGAACGGCAAGAGGCAACGTCCCATATCCCGACAACCGGCTCTGTCGTCACGCGTGCCGCAGAGGTTGTGGGCATGCCCATTCCCGCTGGTGCAACCAATGGCCGCTTTGTGTTCGATGACGCCAGCACGCAGGACGTGGATGTGAGCGCCTATGCGGGCGGCCTATACGAAGCGCCTGTCAATTTGAACCGCGCGCATATTCAGCGCTTTTACGCCATTTAAGGAGGAAACATGATTGATACCTATTTGAAGTCGAGGAACAAGGCGGCGTTGGAAGGGTTAAGGCCTTTCTTGCGCAATGTGATGGATGTGCAGCAAGGGCGCGCCGCGAAACCGGAGGGCGTGGATGAGGAGGGAAATATTATTCCCGCGCAAGAGGCCGTCGGTGATCCTGATTATTTCTACACCTGCGTGCGTGCCGTTTTTCCGGTGCCTGCTTTTGCCGATGTTGAAGTGTGCGCGGCAGAAGAAGGCGCGGCGGCCGTCGGCGTTTGGGGCTGAATGTTTTTAACAGCAAAGGATATTCAAAAATGATTTCACATATTTTGGTTGCGCCGCCGGCGACAGAGCCGGTGACCTTGGCCGCGATGAAAGCGCATGCGCGGATTTCCCATGACAGCGATGACGTACTACTGGAAGGGCTTTTGCGGGCGGCGAGGCAATGGTGCGAGCATTTCACGCGTCGCGCCTTTATCACACAAAGCTGGGCGCTGTCCGTTTCTTGCCCTAGAGAAAAAAGGGCTATCACCTTGCCGCGCGCGCCGGTGCTCGGCGTGACCTATGTTCATCTTTATGATGAAGATGACGTTGCAACACTTTGGGATGAATCGCATTATTACGTCGATAGCGCGGGCCATCCGGCGCATTTGGTTTTGCGTGATGGCATGAGCTGGCCGACGCTGACGCGCAGTGCGGGCGGCATGGTCATCGAATATACCGCCGGTTATGGCAGCGATGGGGCGCGTGTGCCCGACGGGATCAAGCTGGCGATCATGCAACTGGCCACGCACTGGTACGAACATCGCGGCGAGGCGATCACCGGTGAGACCATCACCAAAACACCGATGACGATCGAGGCGTTGTTGATGCCTTACCGTACTATTGGTTTGGGGGTTTTATGACGACGCGCTCGGGGTCGCTACGCGTGCCTTTCCTGCTTCAAAGCGAGACGCTGATTGCGGGGGATGAAGGCGGAGGCAGTGTGAGCCAGTGGAACACGGTGGCCACGTTCTTTGGCCGGTTCGAGCATTATTCGGAAAAGTACAAGGCGACCATAGAGTTTCATTTAACGCACCAGATTACGACGCGTTACAACCCGATGCTCAAGTTCGAATTGGGTCAGCGCGTGGTGCATGAGGATCGCCTGTTTATGATCCGCGATGTTCGCGACATTTATGAAGATAAACAGTGGATCGCCCTTTATATCGAAGAGGTGAAGTATGTCATTTGATGAAGTCAGGTTGCCGCTGCGTGTGCGCTACGGCGCGAGCGGTGGGCCGCAGTTTCTTACTGATATTGTGACGGTGCAGGGCGGTTATGAAAAACGTAATCAGGCGTGGGCGCAGGCGCGGCGGCGATTTGACGCGCGCACGGGCGTGGTCACGGCCATGGATGCCTCGCTGCTTGTTGCGTTTTTTCAGGCACGCGCGGGACGGGCGCGCGGCTTTCGCTTGCAGGATTGGAGCGATTACACCAGCGCGCGTGATGGTGTGAGTGCCGCGTCGTTTGATGACCAGATCATCGGCACAGGGGATGGCGTGCAAACACAGTTCCAGCTGATCAAAAACTATGGCAGCGGCGGCGTGGTTCATGCGCGGGATATTCGTAAACCCGTGGAGGGCAGCGTGCGCATCGGCGTGAACGGCACGGAATATGAAACAGGCTGGAGCGTCGATGCCACCAGCGGCGTTGTGACGTTCGCACAGGCGCCTGCCATTGGCGCGGTGATCACAGCAGGCTTTGCGTTCGACATGCCCGTGCGTTTCGACACGGACAGGCTGCAAGTTACGCAGCAGGATCAAAAGCTGACGCAAACGGAAATCCCTTTGATTGAAGTGAGGGTGTGATGAAGGAGCTATCGACGGCGCTCGCCGCACATTTGAACGGAGAGCTGACGACTTTGTGCGAGCTGGTGAAAATCACGCGGCGCGATGGAGCGGTGGTGGCGTTCACAAACCATGATCGCGATTTGGTTGTGGACGGCGTTTGTTACAAGGCAGATGGCGCTTTTTCGGCGGGCGCGATGACGCAGCAGCTGGATATGAAAACGCGCGACTACGATGTGGTGGGTTTACTGGACAGCGCGATGATCGATGGCGGCGAGATTGAAGCTGGTTTGTACGATCACGCGCGCATTGATGTCACTATGTGCAACTGGGCGGATGTGTCGCAAGGTGTTTTACAGGTAAGGCGCGGCTGGCTGGGCGAGATCGCTATGCGCGGCGGTCAGTATACAGCTTCGCTGCGGGGCTTGCATGATTTGCTCTCGCGGCGCGTGGGGCAGACCTATACGCCGGAATGCCGCTATGATTGCGGGGATGGTCGTTGCGGTGTGAACCTTGCGGCGCTGATGGTAAGTGGCAGCGTCACCAGCGTGATTGATGGGCGCGGGTTTGTCGATGCGGCGCGTGGCGAGGAAAGCGGCTATTTTCAAGACGCGAAACTGACATGGGTAACAGGCGCGAATGCCGGCGCAAGTGTGGAGGTCAGCGGCTGGGACAACGCGACGCAGATTTTTACGCTCTGGCTGCCGATGGGAAGGCCGATAGAAGTGGGCGATCAATATCAGGTCGCGGCGGGATGCGACAAACGCTTCGCGACATGCCGAGCGCGGTTTAACAACGCTGTCAATTACGGAGGCTTTCCGCATCTGCCCGGCATCGGGCGCGTGATGGGGTATCCAAGTTAGGGACTCGGGACTAGGGACTAGGGGTTAGGTAATGTGTCTCCTCCCGTCATTCCCGCGAATGCGGGAATCCCATTTGTTTTCTTTTACAAGGAAATGGGATCCCCGCCTACGCGGGGATGACATAAAAGAGGCGTGCGGGATGACGCGTGATATTTAAGGAACGTATTATGGAAACTAAAAATATGGTTGACCCGCGCGACATTATGATTGCGTCGGCGCGGGCGTGCGCAGGCACGCCGTTTCACCATCAGGGGCGTGTGGCGGGTGTGGGACTGGATTGTATCGGGTTGATCGTTGTCGCGTTGCAAGCGGTAGGGCGCGAGGTCGAGGATCGGTTGGATTATGGACGAAGGCCGGATGGGGTTTCGCTTGTTGCAGGGTTGGAGGCGCATGGAATGCGCCGCGCATCGTCGGTCGAGGCGGGCGATGTTCTGCTGTTTCGTTATGATCATCAGCCGCAGCATGTGGCATTGGCGACAAGCGAGACAACGATGATCCACGCTTTCGCCGTGGCGGGCAGGGTGGTGGAAACAGGCATCAGCGATTATTGGAAGCGACGTTTGGTGGGGATTTATAGGAACTAACGCTCTTTTCTTAACGGAGAAACATATGGCATCGATTATTTTATCAAGCATCGGATCAAGCATTGGCAACTCGATTGTGCCCGGTCTTGGCGGGCGCCTGCTCGGCTCACTCGCGCGTAAAGTCGGACGCGGGATCGATAACGAGATCGGCTGGAGCAATGCGCCGGAGGTCAAGGACGGCCCACGCCTTGAAAACTTCAAGGTGCAGGATTCGCGCTATGGCATCGCGATCCCGTGCGTGTTTGGCAAAATGCGCGTGGCCGGAAACGTCATCTGGGCGTCGGATATCATCGAGACGCCGCATAAGGAAAATGTCAATGGTGGCAAAGGCGGCGTGATCGACAACGCGTTCAGCGCGACGCGCACGACTTATACTTATTCTATCAACTGCGCGATTGCGATTGCGGCGGGCGAGATTGGCAGCATCCAGACCATCTGGGCGGACAGCAAGGTGATCTATCAAGGCGGCGTGTGGAACAGCGGCGTGGTGGGAAGTTCTAATTTTCATGAAGGCAGAGCGGATCAAGCGGTCGATCCGTTGCTGGAAGGGTGGATCGGCAGCGGCCTCACGCCCGCCTATCGCGGTGTGGCCTATATTGTGCTGCAGGGCTTGCAGCTGAAGGGTTTTGGCAATCGTCTGCCTAATCTGACGTTTGAAGTGTTGCCCAAGGATGCGCAGGAAGTGCCGCGTTTACTGGGCGAGGTTGATCCCGTTACAATGCATGGAATCACCGTAAACAAGCAAGGCGGGATGATGCCGATTGTGATTGATGGTGGCGCGGTCAGCGCGCGCCGGATGCTGATCGGCGGTTTTGCGTGCGATGGCGCACAGGCCTATGCCGAGGTGACCGACTATGATGTAACAGGCGATGCGCCCGTAGAAGTCACGCGAACAGTCAGCGATATATTTAATTGTGAGGAAGTTGCGGCGCATACTTGGGCGATCGCGCCGGACAATCGCATGATCGCGATCGGCATGCAGGATAGCGCGGGCGGTTATCCGTTTCGTGTGCGCCTTTATGACAGCGCGACGCGCAGCTTTGGTGCGATCCTTATGATCAACATGCTCGCCGTTGAAGGGCGACAGATGATCTGGCTGGATGCGCATCATCTGGCCGTGATGGATCAGCGCGACGGCAAGCGCGGCGTGCGCGTGTTGCTGCGTAGTGGCTCGTCGCTCGTGGATTGCGGGTTTTATGATGTGTGGGGTGCTGGCAGCGCCGTCACGCGCAAACCGGTTTACTATACGCAGTTTAAAGCGCTCGGCAGCGGCGCGATGATGATGGTGGGCGACCGCGCACCGAATTTTACTGCGTTTTACGGGCGCCATTTAAGTTGGGTGAATAATGCGCTGGTGGTGGGTGACGAGCTGACGATTGTCAGCGGGATCGATGTCGGCTCCGGCAGTGGTATGCAGGTGAGGGTGGAGAGCAGCGGTGAGGATGAATGGACGCTGTTTTATTTGACCGCGATTGATCGCCAGATGATGAGCTTTGTGCCGAGCTTGACCAGCGTGACAATCACACGACCATGGCAAGTGATCACCAGTGCGGTGATGGGGGCTGTTTCGTGCAACGCGCCGATGATCGCGGGTGGCAAGATTGTGATGCTGCATCGCCCCAGTTTAGAGAATGCCTATCGTCTCAGTGAGATTGCTTTGGATGATGGCGTGTTTACGTTGACGCGCGATGCGGCGCTTGTTGAAGACTGCAGCGTGCCCAGCAGTTCCTTTGGTGTGGTGGTGATTGATGCGTCGCGTTTTCTGGTGAGCGGGAATGTCGGGACAGATGGGACGCTCGGCAGCCTGGCAATTATCAAGCGGCGCAATACGGGCGATACGCTGGACAGCATTGTGGCGCAGATTTTAAACCGCGCGGGGTATGTCAGCGGCGATTATGACGTTACGGCGTTGGCGGATACGGTGATTGATGGGTATGCGCTGACGGACCAGGCGAGCGCCGCGAGTGCGCTCGCCCCGCTGCAACTGGTCGCGCCGTTTGATCTGGTGGAGCGCGGCAGCCAGTTGGTCGCGGTGCGACATGGCGGCGGCCAGATGATTGCAATTGATGAGGGAGACGTTGCGGCAGCGGATGAGAAAGCGCCGGAGATCACGACCTCGCGCGCGCAGGAACTTGATCTGCCGGTCGAGGTGACGTGCGATTACCATGATGCCAGCCGTGATTATGAAGTTGGTAGTCAGCGGGCGCGGCGTAGTGTCACGCGTGGAACGCGCGGCATGGCTAAGGTCGAAGTGCCGGTGGTATGCACGGCAAGCACGGCGAAACAAATGGCCGAGCGGCTGCTGTACAGCATGTGGGTGGAGCGCGACAGTTTCCGTTTCTTTCTCTCGCGGCAATGGCTGGCGGTCGAGCCGAGCGATATTGTGGTGATTGGTGGGAAACGCGTGCGCGTGACGCGCGTGGAAAACCAGAAAGACGGACTGTTGCAAATAGACGGCGTCGCGGCGGTGCCGGAGAACTTTGGCAGCACGGCGCAGGCTGAGGGTGGTGAGGGGAGCAACAACGGTGCGGCAAGCTTTGTGCCGAGCGTGTTGCATCTGATGGATTTGCCGCTTTTGCGTAATGCTGACGATCAGGCAGGCGTTTATGTGACCATGAGCGGTCTAGACGGCTGGCAAGGCGCGACGCTGTGGCGCAGCGAGGATCAGGTCAACTTCTCGCGCGTGATGACGGTCACCGATGCCGCAACTTCCGGCGTTGCAGTGAGTGCGATGGCGGCGCGGTCAGTTCATGTGATGGATCGTGTGAGCACCGTTCGGGTGCAATTGCTGCGCGGGAGCTTAAGTAGCTGCACGGAAGAACAGCTGTTGAACGGTGCAAATGCCGCGCTCATCGGCGGCGAGATCGTGCAGTTTCAAACGGCCAGCCTGATCGAAACGGGTTTGTACGAGTTAAGCGGATTTCTGCGCGGGCGGCGCGGGACGGCAAGTGCGGCGCATCAGCTGGGCGAGGCCTTCGTGCTGCTGGATGAAACCTGCGTGCAGTTTTTGCCCGCTGTACTGACTGATCGCAATAAGGTCGTGCATTTCCGTGCGGTCTCTGACGGCGGGTCGCTGGATTTCGCGCAGGATATTCCGTTTGCCTTTGGGTTTCGGACGCTCGCGCCGTTGGCACCGGTGCATTTACGGGGCGTGCGAGAGGACGGCGGCGATGTGGCGATTAGCTGGGTGCGGCGCGCGCGAAAGAATGCGGCGTGGGCAGATTATATCGACGTGCCTTTGGATGAAAGCGAGGAGCGCTATGTTGTCGAGGTCATGAACGGCGCGACTGTGATGCGGGCGTTCGATGTCGTCGGCGCGGCGGCGGTTACTTATACGGCGGCGATGCAAACGGCGGATTGGGGGGCAAGTGTTCCGGCGATGTTTGCCGTGCGTGTGTGCCAAGTCAGCGCGACGTATGGGAGAGGGGATGGGGTGGAAGTAACGGTTTAAGGTGAAAGAAGAAATAATCAACCTCCCCTTGCGGGAGGGTGATTTAAGCTTAACTGCCTTTTTAAAACAAAACATAAAGGAGAAAACATATGACAACACCGAATTTGACGATGCCGTATCTGGTCGCGGCGCAAGCGCAGAAGGAAGTCACGCATAACGAGGCGATGAACGATCTAGATTGCCTTGCACAACTGTGCGTGACGAGCCGCGTGCTCAACACGCCGCCGCCTACGCCCGCGGATGGTGATGCCTATATCGTCGGCGCTGCGCCCACCGGCGTGTGGGCCGGAAAGGCGGGGCAGGTTGCGATTTATTTTTCCGGCTGGCGATACAAGACACCGAAAGCAGGATGGCTCGCCTTCTCGCGCGCGGATAACAAGTTCTATGTCTACAACGGCACCGCGTGGGCGCTGTTGGGAGGGTATGTGTGATGAAACTGGAAGTTCAGGACGGGATTCTTCGCGGTCTCCCCTTGGCTGTGCTGATTACGATCATGGTGCAAGGTGCTGGCGCAATCTGGTGGGTGTCGGCGCAGGCGCGGGATAATAATTTCATCGAGCAGCGCGTCGAGAAACTGGAAGCCAGTGCGGGAAAGGCTGGCGAGGTCGAGGGTGCCGTGTTGCAACGCCTTGCGCGGATCGAGGAACGTCTGGGCGCTCAATCGGCGGCACTGGAGCGGATCGAGCGCAAGGTGGGGAATTAGAGTTCAGAGGTTAGGGACTTGGGACTAGCTCCCATTTTTTAAAGGAGACATTATGGAAGGTTTAGGCGAGACGGCGGGCACTGTTGTGCTGCCGCCATGGACGGCGCGTCGCATTAATGAAGTGGGGCTGGCGCTGATCAAGGAATATGAAGGGCTGCGGCTGAAGGCTTACCAATGCCCGAAAGGAAAATGGACCATCGGCTATGGCCACACGCGAACGGCCTATCCGAATTGGGAAATAAAGGAGGCCTAGGCCGAGCGGCTGTTGCAGGAGGATTTAAACGCATATGAACGCGCGGTCTCTCGCCTTGTCAAAGTGCCGCTGAATGATAATGAGTTTGCGGCGTTGGTGAGCTTTGTCTTCAATGTTGGCGTTGGTAATTTCGAGAAGTCGGATTTGCTGAGGCTGCTGAATCGCGGCTGGTATGAACAGGTTCCCGTGCAGCTAAATCGATGGAACAAATGTAATGGGCATGTTTTGGGTGGCCTTGCGCGCCGCCGAGCCGCCGAGGGTGCTTTATGGAGGAAGAGGGAAGACGAGAAGGGCGATTTTGTATAACGATGAAAGGATAAATCATGTGGCAGGCATTGATCGCGCCGGTGTGCGCATTATTGGATAAACTAATTCCCGATGAGAAGGCTCGCGAGGCCGCGAAGTTGCTGTTGGTTCAGCAAGAGGGGCAACAGGTGTTGCAGGAGATACAGGCGCAGCTCTCGCCCATTCTGGCCGAAGCGCAAAGCCAAGACCCGTGGACGAGCCGCGCGCGGCCTTCGTTTATGTATGTGATTTATGTTTTGCTGCTGGCATCGTTGCCGATGGGCGTGCTGTTCGCGTTCCATCCCGCTGTGGCGGCCAAGGTAACGGAAGGGTTCAGGCTGTGGCTTGCCGCGATACCCGAGCCGATCATCAGTTTGTTCGGCATGGGGTATCTGGGATACACCGGCGCAAGGAGTTTCGAGAAGTGGAAGGGGCGGAAGTAAGGACGAATCCGTCGTCCCTTTTTCTATTTCCTTTTGCGGTTAATGCTTTAGAATGCGAGAATCGGTTGCCGCCCCTCCCTTTTTCGTATGTCCTCACCCCATGAGTAACGTGTTTTTGAAGATCATCGAGAACCCCGCGCTTCAGGCGGCTTGGTTGCGTTTGCGCGTCCATATGACGGGGTTGGCACGTGATTTTTGGAAAGACGCGCCTTTTGTGTGGCCTCGCTGGGCGAAAGCCGTTGGACAGAGTGTTCAACGGGCGATGAGCCCGAGCGAGAAAAAGGCTGCCGCGCCTCAGAAAAAGGCGGCTTCGCCCGCCCAAGCGAAAACCTCTACAGCTGAGGTTGAACATTCTGAAGTAAAGCGGGTGCCGCAACCATGGACGGCGGATCGTATCCAGATTATGGAGGCCATGTGGGGCGAGGGCTTCGCGCATCCCGGTGGCGATGAAGCGATAGACGCGCTGATCAAACCGCTCGGTTTGAATCAGGAAATGAGCGTGCTTGACCTTGGTGCTGGTCTGGGCGAGCTGGCCCGACGAGTCGTTGACGAGTATAAATGCTATGTCACCGGTTTTGAGATGGATCAAACGCTGGCCACGCGTGGGATGGTGATGTCGATCGCTTCCGGTAAAAGCAAAAAGGCCACCGTTACGTTTTATGACCCTGCCGTTTATACGGCAGCGCGCAAGCATGATTGCATTATTGCCCGCGACGTGTTCTATCGCGTGATCGGCAAAGAAAAGTTTTTTCAGGCGATTAACAGCAGTTTGAAAAACGGTGGCGGACAGATTGTCTTCACTGATTATGTGCTGGATCCCGCCATCCGTGAACGCCCCGAGATTGTGCGTTGGCTGGCGCGAGAGCGGTCAGTCGCCACGATGACCCAGCTGGAGCTGATCAAGGTCTGGAAGGGCATGGGGTACGATTTGCGGATTGCCGAAGATCAAACCGCTGCCTATCGTGATCAAATCGTTGTCGGTCTGGCTCAATTGGCCGCATTCATGCACTGGAACATCCCCGACCATGAGACAAAACCCCAGATTATAGCCGAAATCGATCTTTGGTCTCGCCGCCTTGCCGCTTTCCACGCAGGGCTAAAATATTACAGGTTTTATGGGATAAAATACTAAAAACCGCCTGGAATCTCTACTGCAGCTTTGGCTTTTTGCCCATTTTCGGTTGCTTATTTGATGATTTTGCCTTAAGCATTCAGGGGGAATGTGCTATAGCGAGAGCCTTATAAAACAGGGGCTTTTGTGCTTAGTAGGTGACGTATAGCAAAGGAAATGAAGACAATGGACATGAACAGGACAAATAGTGCTTGCGCGGTGGCAGGCAATGATAAGGCGTTGCAAGAGGCTTTGGCAGGAAGCGCGGAAGCGTTGGCCGCTGCACAGAAGCCGGACGGCCATTGGGTTTACGAGCTGGAAGCCGATGCGACCATTCCATCCGAATATATTTTGCTGGATCATTTTCTTGGCCGTTTGGACAAAACGCAAACCGCGCTTCATCAGCGCATGGGAAACTATCTGCGCAGCATTCAAGAGGAGCATGGCGGCTGGCCGCTGTTCCATCGCGGCGCTTTTGATATGAGCGCGAGCGTCAAGGCCTATTACGCGCTGAAGTGCATGGGCGATGATATCTATGCCGATCATATGCTGCGCGCGCGCCGAGCGATTTTGGCGGGTGGCGGCGCGGCCAAAAGCAACGTGTTCACGCGCATTCAAATGGCCTTGTTCGGTGCCGTGCCGTGGAAGGCCGTGCCCGTGATGCCGGTTGAGATTATGATCCTGCCGCGCTGGTTTCCATTCCATTTGGACAAGATTGCGTACTGGTCGCGCACCGTCATCGTGCCGCTTCTGGTTTTGTGCGCGCTAAAGCCGCTGGCCAAAAATCCCGGTGGCGTTGTGATTGACGAGCTGTTCGTCGAGGCGCCGCAAAAGGTCAAGAACTGGCATTCAAATCCATCGCGCTCGATCTTGGTGCCGCTTTTCCGCGCGGCGGATGCCGTTTTACGTTTCGCCGAGCCTTACTTTCCAAAGGGTCTGCGGCAACGTGCAATCGACAAGGCTGTTTCTTGGGTGAAGGAACGCGCGAACGGCCTTGACGGGCTGGGCGCGATTTATCCCGCCATGGCGAATGCCGTGATGATGTTCCACACGNNTGATGGTCGTGGATGATGGCCATCGCCGCGCTTACTGCCAGCCTTGTCTGTCGCCTGTGTGGGATACGGCGCTGGCCGCTCATGCGGTGCAAGAGGCGGGACTGGATCGGGAGATTGCGATCAAGGCGTGCGACTGGCTGGCAGAGCGGCAGATTTTGGATGTCGTCGGCGATTATGCCGCGACGCGCCCCAATGTGCGTCCGGGCGGCTGGGCGTTCCAGTATAACAATGCCTATTATCCTGATCTGGATGACACCGCCGTCGTTGTGATGGCGATGGATCGTCTGGACCATGACCGTTATCGTGCGCCGATCGATCGCGCCGTTGAATGGGTGCTGGGTCTGCAATCCAAAAACGGCGGCTGGGGCGCGTTCGATGCGGACAACACCTATTACTATCTGAACCACATTCCCTTTGCCGATCATGGCGCGCTGCTTGATCCGCCGAGTGCGGACGTGTCGGCGCGGTGTTTGTCGATGCTCGCGCAATTGGGCTATAAAAAAGATCAGCCGAATGTGGCGGCGGCGATTGAGTATCTGCGCCGCGAGCAGGAGAAAGAGGGCTGCTGGTTTGGCCGCTGGGGGACGAATTACATCTATGGCACATGGTCGGTGTTGTGCGCGCTGAATGCCATTGGCGTCGAGCCGCAAGATCCGATGATGCGCCGTGCGGTCAGCTGGCTTCTTTCCGTGCAGCAAACCGATGGCGGCTGGGGCGAAAGTGGCCAGAGCTATTACAAGGGTGAGCCGAAGGGCACAGGCGCACCCTCCACGCCCGCGCAGACGGCTTGGGCTTTGCTGGCGCTGATGGCGGCGGGCGAGGTGGACAATGCGGCGACGACCAAGGGCATCCATCATTTGATGGAAACGCAGCAGACCGACGGTACATGGAAAGAGGATTACTATACGGCGGTCGGTTTCCCGCGCGTGTTTTATCTCAGTTATCATGGATATAAGGCGTACTTCCCGTTGTGGGCGCTTGCGCGCTATAGCAAGCTGAAACAGGGCAACGCCACCCACGTGATGGTGGGGATGTAACGCTGATGATCGGAATCCTTTGTGGGCTTAAGAGCGAGGCGAAGATCGCGGATCGCTTGACCAACGTTATCGTCGGGTGCAGCGGCGCGCAGCGCGAGCAAGCGGAAAGTATGACTCGTCATATGATCGAAAAGGGCGCGACTCGCCTGATCAGCTTTGGTCTTTGCGGTGCGGTCAGTCCTGATCTTGTGGCGGGTGACTTGCTTTTGGGCACCAGCGTCATGGCAGCCAAGGATCAGTGGGAGGCTGATGGCGCATGGTACAAGCCGCTGACTGACGAGATGCCGCACGCTTTGTTTGTCTCCATGTGGGGCAGCGACAAGATGGCCACGCGCGCACAAGACAAGGCGATGATTTATCGTCGCACCGGTTGCATGGCCGTGGATATGGAAAGCCATGTCGTCGCGCGGCTAGCGCATGAGGCCGGAATCCCGTTCAATATTATTCGCGCCGTGAGTGACACGAGCGATATGGATTTGCCGCCTGCGGCGCTGGTCCCTCTTTTGAAGAACGGCGATATTGATCCCCGCGCCGTATGGCAATCGATCAAGAAAACGCCTGCGCAATGGCCGGAACTGGTTCGCCTTGGTCTGGGTACATGGAAAGCGATGCGGGCGCTGAAGCAAGCGGTAAGATGCATCGAGGGATAGTTCCCGCATTTAAAACAAGTTGACACCTCGGCCCATTGGGGCGAGGGTAAAAGGATAAATTTTTCACCAACCGATGAGGCTCGTTATGTTCAAGAAAATTGCTGTACTGCTGGCCTTTGTTGCGCTGAGCGCTTGCGCGTCGAGCGAACCGCGCATTATCCAAGCCACAACGGGTATGCCGGACATCCGCGTGACGGTCGGCATGGCCACGCAAATCGAAATGCCTGATGCGGGCCGCGTTCAATCCGTTGCGGTCGGCAACCCCGCGCTGGTTACGGCCGAGCAATCCACGGATGTGGTCAGCCTGATTGCCAAAGGCGGCGAGGGCGAAACCAACCTGATCATCCGCTCACGTGACGAAGACGGCAAGCTGAAGGTGTATCAGTACCGCGTCATCGTTCAGGCGCAGTAAGGACAGGCCATGAGCCTTTCTGCGACGGTCAAGCGTCTTACGGCTCCTACCTTTCAGGCGCGTAAGGGCGGCGAGAAGCTTGTATGCCTCACGGCCTACACGGCGTGGATGGCGCGCCTACTTGATCCGCATGTCGATATGCTCCTTATCGGCGACTCCATGGGTATGGTTGAGCTTGGGTATAACAGCACG